>JAVBOS010000132.1:0-10075 GCA_031550255.1 Anaeroplasmataceae bacterium
AATAGACTGCTATATTCCCGATATTATACTCTTCTTTTTTCTCTCCATTGTCAAATTTAATTTTTACAAATTTTTCACCAATTAGATTTTCACCATTAGTAAATTTTATATATATTTTTTTTTGTGAAAATAGATCATTTGAATAAATTTCCTCTATTTGATCTACTTTACAAGAAAAAAAATTGTTATTGTCAGATATCAAAATAGTTTTCCATGTCAAAAATTCCTCATCAGTCCTTTTTACATTAAATAAAGTTATTGAAAATGGTATATCATCAGAAATAACTGTTTGGCCAACTTGTTCTCGTATATATATTCCCTTCGAATACTCAGAATACTTTTTTGTTGACAAAATTGCAATAATTATTGAAAGAAATATTAAAATAAATGTAAAAAAAATAATTAAAAATTTATTTTTTTTTATGATGTTTTTTGAATTCATAGTTGGTCTCCTTATCTATATTAAATAATTATGTATAGTAAAATTATATTAAAGTAGGAGGCAAAAATTTATTTTGCCATATTTTTTATTGATAAACTAATGTAGTTCCAGCTCCAGAATATGCTCTAACTGCACCATATGAATATTGTGGTGATCCCGTGTTAATATAAAAGAAAGTTATTCTAAGTTGTGGTTGTATTTCTTCTTCTAAATATGCTACTTTTTTTAGTGCTGTATATGTATATACATCTATTTTATTATATGCAGGTACAGTAACTGTTTGTGAAACCGTCTTGCTATATGAGGCTGAAACTTCTGCACCAATTTCTTTAGTTATTAATTCAGTTTTAGCAGATATTTTCCCACTTAATTTTCCAGCCAATGAAACTGTTGTACTTTCTGTTCTACTAACAGTAGCTGCTGTATTATTTTCTACACTCCACCATAAACTAACATTTTCTTTTTCAGTAGAAACTGGTGTGTAATTACTATATTCTTCTAATGTAATTTTATATCTTTCACCAAAATTTAATATAAGGCCTCCCCACCACTCTCCTAAAAAGGAATCCGAATAATAAACCTGTGTAGCACAATCGCTCCCTATATTATGTTTTTGATTATCTTGTGCAAGTGCCTTATAAGAAAACAACATCATAACTAATGCGATACTTGATAATATTAATCCTTTAATTTTCATTTTTCCTCCCTTTTTTTACCTCCTACATAATATTTATTTTACATTTTTTTACAATTTAAGCAAATTTATATAAATTTCATTTTAAATGCTTTTTATAATAATTCCATTTAAAAGGCGCTAACGACAAAAATATTTGCTCGTTATGCAAATTATTTTGTAATTTTATTTTAAAAAAACTTTTTTTCTATATCTAAAACTTTTTGGAATATAATATTTATATTTTGACTATTATCCTTAACTGAAAATATATAATTTTTTTTAGTTACTTTACTTAGAATATAATAAATTATTCTAGTAAATCCGTTTTCTTTTTTTGAACAAAAACTTTCAAAAAAAAGTAATATTTTTTCATAATCTGAATTTGCATACAATCCAATAGCTAGATACATTTTTCCCACATTATTAGAAATACTAAAAATTTCTTCCTGAGAAAAAATATTAATTAATTTATTAATTTCATTTTGCATTAATAAAGTCATTCCATAATTTATAAAAAACAATAATTTTAAATCTTGATTTACTTCATTTCTTTGTACTATTTCAAAAAGTTTTTCTTCATATTTTTGAGCAAAATTATATAAACCTAACATATTGTAATAAGCTGAGATATTATTTCTAATATAATTTAATCGTTTATAATTTTCAAATATAATAAGACTTTTTTCACATTCCAGTGCAAATATTAAAGCCATGTAATAATTATTATCTGAATAATACTTCCCAGATAATAAATATGTCATCAAACCTGACAAATAATTTTCATTAGAAAAATTTTTAATTATATTTTCAACTGATATCTTATTTATATTTTCCTTATATACAAAGCAAAAATCAAAAAAAATTTTTATATCTTCTTTAAAAAAATTTATGAAATATTCACAAAAAATATAATCATCATGAATTATTTCTAGAATTTTATTTCTACTCAATATACTATTATTCATGTATAAAAACATTTTAAAAACTTTAAAAATTGGAAGTAAAAAATTATTATCTTTTATAAACTCATTAATTTTTTCTAAATACTCGTCATGGTCATAATCAATTTTATAATATATATTTTCTATTATTTTTTTAATGAACACATTATATTCATCAATTTTTTCAATATTAACTAAATTAATCAAAAAATGCTGATTCAATTCCATTATTATATTATTTGATATATCAGTTGATACCCTTTTTAATCTTCTAAATGTAGTTGGGGCAATAAATTTTTTTTTCAAAAAATCTTCTTTGTTATATCTATTAAGTTTGATCATACAATCAAAAAAAATAATGTTGTTTCTATTATCATTTAAATACACAGATAAATCTATTTTAAAACACCCCATAATTTTCCACCCAAAACTATTAATTGTTATTTTTAAATTTTACTTATATTATAATTTTATCATTATTATTGAATGATATCAATATTTTGCAATGCTAAAATTTTTTTTCTCTAAAATATCAATATTTGAATAAAAATGTTTCATTTTGAAAAAGTATTCTACTAATAAGCTTAATAACTGTAGAGAAATTCATATTAAAACTTTAATTTTATTGGGTTATTTTCCATAATAAAAGAGATTTAGGCTTTGTTTTCCCAAATCTCTTTTCATACAACTTATAGTTCAAATTTTATACACCTCTAAATTAAAAGGTAATTTGTAAAAAAAATTTTCTAGTATTATTTATATATTATCTATTTTTCGCTCTATTTACAAGTTCAATGACTTCTGAAGCATATGAACCTTCTAAGTCTCTAAATAAAAATGCTGTTTTATTTTTAATCGGATCTAAATAAAATGGATAATTAGTAACTATATCAGCAAAATCTTCATCATTTCTAATGATTTCAATTGTTTCTTTAATAGCTGGTGAATAACCTACATAACTAGCGTTTTCGTATGCTTTTTCTGGATCTAAGAAGAAATTAATAAATTCTAATGCTAAATCATAATTTTCGCAAGTTTTTGGAATTATTAATCCATCATAGAATGCTGATGTATATTCAGGAATAAAACAATTAAAATCTATTTCTTCAAAAGACGATTGTTTTAAGTAATATTGATCAAAAAAATCTCCTAATTGAACAAAGGCAAAATCTAGGTTACCATTTCCAACTTGTTTTTTTAATATATCATTACCCCATAAATCATATCTTACTTTACTAACTTGATTAACAAATTGTGTTTCAAATGTTTTTAAATCAGTTGTATTTACATCTAAATGATTATTAAGCAAATATGCTGTTACAACCCATCTAGGAATGTCATACATACCAATATTAACTTTTGTATTGAATAAACTTCGGTCAAAAAATACATTTAATCCATTTTGTTTAATAACATTTTCTACTTCAGCTTTTTTTGTAGAATAAATAATTGCATATGCACCCCAAAAATATGGCATTGCATATTTTTGATTACCTTCAAATGATTGAGTAGAACGTAAAAATTCTAGATCATCATGAAACATATTTTCTTTATAATTTGTCATTATTAAATTTCCATCTTTGTCTTTCTTTTTGACATCAATTTCCTTTAATAGATTTTCTTTATGCATTTTTTCAATAATATAATCTCCAGGTATAGCAACATCATATTTTGTTGTTCCTGAAGAAATTTTTTGATACATGTCTTCACTACTACCAACTTCATCCATAACAACTTTTACATTATGCAAAGTTTCAAATTCTTCTAATAAACTAGGATCCATATATTCTCCCCAGTTTAATAAATAAAAGTGTTGTCTATTGTCTTGAATTACTATTAGTGATAGTGTTGTAAAAACAATATAGAATAAGGCAATTAAAAATATTTTTTTCATTTTAATTATCCTCTTTTCTTAGCTTTTTTCAAATTTGGAATTAACACAATGAATAATGTCACTATTGTCAATAAACTATTGTAAGCATATGAAGCAGGGGAGAAATTACGTCTACCTAAACGTGGATAAATCCAGTTAGAAAAATTCGTAAATCCATTTCCACTTGTAAAATATGAAATAACGAAATCATCAATACTCATTGTAAATGCTAATAAAGCACCACTAATAATACCAGTTTTAATGGCAGGTACAACAACCATAAATAATGATTTATGTGGTGGACAACCAAGATCTTGTGCCGCTTCAAACAAATTTTCATCACATTCACGTAACTTTGGTAAAATACTTAAAATTACATATGGAACAGTAAAGAAAATATGAGCTACTAGCATCGTTGTAAATCCGAAAATATTTGGAAATAACGGTAATAACAATGTAAATACTAACATTACTGAAATACCTGTAACGATTTCTGAGTTAAGCATTGGAATATTATTGAATAATAGCATTGCTTTTTTCTTTTTACTTGATAAAGCATTAATCCCAATTGAAGCAAATAATCCAATTAAAGTAGCTAATAATGTTGTATATAAAGCAACTAATAATGAATTTATGATTGATGTATACAATGACTTATTTGTAAATATTTCTTGATACCATTGGAATGTTAACCCATTCCATGTATTTCCAGATCTACTTGAATTTACCGATAATAACATAATAATGAAAATTGGTAAATATAACATAACAAAAATCATTACTACATATACCCAAGGTAAAGATTTTAAAAGACTAAGTTTACTTTTTTTATTCATCATAGTAATGTCTCTCCATCTTTATCTACTTTTTGTAATAAAATAATAGCTCCCATTATAATAATTGCAAGTACAACAGATAATAATGCCCCTAAATTATAATTAAATGCACGTTTAAACATACTTTCAATTATATTACCAATCATTATTACTTGTCCTCCTCCAATACGCTCACTAACCGCAAAACCGGTAGCTGCTGGTAAGAAAACCATTATAATTCCACTTACAACCCCTTTGAATGATAAAGGAAATGTAACTTTTAAGAATGTTTTAATACGAGGAACACCTAAATCTGTTGATGCCTCTACTAATGACTTATCCATTTTTTCTAAGATTGTAAAAATTGGAAAAATCATAAATGGTAAATACATTGTAACACTTACAAAAACAACAGCTGCTTGTGTTCCAATTAAATCTAAACTTATACCAATATTATTTAAAATACTTACGGGATAAAAAACATTTTCCCAAGCAACTATTCTTAGTAACATATTACTCCACATCGGTAATATTAAGCACATTAAAAGTGCCATTTTATGTTTTAAATTACTTTTAGAGACAATATATGCAACTGGATAACCTAATAGAAAACATAATGCAGTTGTCCATAATGCAACACTTAATGAATTAAGAATGGATTTTATATAAATTGAATCAGCTAAATTACTAAAATTTTTAAATGTGAATATCGCTTCCGAAAAGTCAATACCATCACTTTCAGTAAACGCTAAAACAATCATGAATGCAAATGGAATTATAACCAAAATGCATAACCATACCAAGTATGGTACTGACATGTACTTAAAGCGTTTCATCGTTAACCTTCATTAAATGAATTTCAAATGCATCAATTTTAAGTCCTATTAACTGTCCAACTTCAACATTTTGATAATCATGTACTAAAATTTCAGTTCCATTCACATCAATTCTTAATTCAAAATGCACTCCAGTAAAAATACTTGATTTAACAATTCCTTGAATAATAGCAGTTTCAGGATTATCTAAAACTAAATCTAAGTCTTCTGGTCTAATAACAGCATCAATTGTTTCTCCAACTTTAAATGTTGTCATATAACAATCAAATTCAGCTCCAAAGAAACTAACTCTATTTTCACCTAAGTAAACACCTTCCATGATGTTATCTCCATCATAGTTAGCAAGTAATCTTTCCTTACTTTCTTTTATTGATTCACAATAAATATTAGCAGGGTCAACAGTAAATCCTATTTCATCACCTATAACATATTTACCTTTAGTAATTACATTAATATTTTTATCGCCAATTTTCACTACTAATTCATAAGCTTTTTTCTTAAATGTAACTTTTTGAACTGCACCTATTATCTTAGCACTATCTAAAGGAACAACGTCAAAATCTTCTTTTTCAACAATAACATATATTTTATCATTTTCTTCAAAATCATTTGCGCTTACTTTAAATGTTTTACCTAAAAATTCAGCTCTATTTTTGGCTGTATATTTTCCTCTAATTATATTACTAGAACCAATAAAGTCGGCAACAAATCTATTAGTAGGCGCATTATAAATATCTTCAGGACGACCAATTTGTTGTATACGTCCACCATTCATAACTACTATAGTATCACTCATAATCATCGCTTCTTCTTGATCATGTGTAACGAAAATAAAAGTAATTCCTAGATTTTTTTGCATTTCTTTTAATTCATATCTCATACTTTGACGAAGTTTTAAGTCTAAAGCAGCTAATGGTTCATCTAATAATAATATTTTTGGTTTATTAACAATTGCTCTAGCTATTGCCACACGTTGCATTTGTCCACCAGATAAACTACTTACAGCTCTATTTTCATAGTTACGTAAATTAACTAATGCTAATGCTTTAGTAACTTCATTTCTAATAACATCTTCTTTAAATGATTTTTTAGAAACTTCTTTAAGCATAGAATAATAAGTATCGTTTAATGATACCTCATTTACAATATAATTAGTTGTAGTTTTTAAATCAGAAAAATCATATTTAATATCTAAATTATATTTTTGTAAAATTTCAATAATTGCATTTTTATGAGCTTCTTCTGAAGATTTTTTATTTACCTTAATATAATTTACAAATTCATTTTCTAAACATTTTGTAGTAGATTTTTCAGCAAAATATCTTAAAATTGCTTCTTTAACATCTTTTGGTTTCTTATAATCGGCCAAATATTTTGTTACAGCATCAATTTCTTCTTCACCAAATTTATTTTGGTTCATTAAATTGATAACTCCAATATCATAAACATTTGAATATACATTATTCCTTAAACCAAAAGAAATATTGTCATAAATGTTTAAATGTGGAAACAATGCATATCTTTGGAATACAGTATTAATTGGTCTTTTATGTGAAGGTAAATTATGAATTTCTTCACCATCAAGATATACTTCTCCATCATCCATAGTTTCAAATCCACCGATGATTCTTAATGTAGTAGTTTTACCACATCCTGATTGACCTAATAAAGTAACGAATTCATTTTCGTTTATAGCCATGTTAAGGTCATGCAATATAACATTATCGCCATATGCTTTTTTAATGCCCTTTAACTCAACAAGCTTACGTGCCATTTATATACTCCTCAAAAGCAACCTTAATTTATTATTAGTATTTGCCTTTTATGGAATACATTTTATCATAATTATTTTTTGAATACAATATATATGTTTTAAAATTTTTTATGCATTTTTTTTGATTATTTTTTTAACCATTTTTTACATAAAAAAAGAACAGTTTTTTTAGAATATAACTGTTCCTAAACCTTTAATTTTTATATCAACATGATATAAATAATACTCATTAACATAATTAAAAAATTTATGTTTATCAATATTATCGAAAACTGAAAAATCTTCTTTATTTTCGTTAAAAAAATACATTTTTTCAAATATTATTGAATCTTCTTTGTTTAATCCATTATTTAACTTATTTGTATATTTACCTTCTCTTAAAGAAAAGTAATCACCGTCTTCTTTTGTTTTAAATAGTGGTGCAACTCCAAATAAATAAGTTATTTTTAATTGAAAGATTGTTACTAATAATAATGTATCAATACCTTTTGTTAGATTTTCAATAGTTTTAAGTAAATAACTAAAGCATTTTTCTTGATTAACATCATTAGAGACTTTATACAATATTTCTAACAAGTAGTTAACCCATAAGTTTTTCTTTAAATCATTTTTAATATTTTCAAATGTATCAATTATTGAAAAGTCGATTAATGTTGGAAGTTCATTATCAGTCGTAATAACTTGAACTAAATTAAGGGTAGTTGTAACAGGTATAAATCCACTTTTTAGTTTTTTAGCACCTTTTACAAGAACACTTTTCATTCCATCTTTTGTATAAATATAAACAATTTTGGAATTTTCTTTATAATCAAGACTTTTTACTACTATTCCCTTTACTTCCATTTTGTGGTTTTTCCTTTTCAACTAACTCTTTACTTACTTCACTCTTATATTTTAAATAATCTTCTATTTTCCCAGTTTGTCTAAATTTTTTAAATAAATCATTCACAATATCACCTAGTAATATTATGTGAAAATTTGACAAAATTATGCAAAAAATTAGAAATTATCGTTTGAATATCCTAAAGCTGACAAAGATTGTGGGTGATCAGTCCAATCCTTTTTAACTTTTACCCAAAGTTCTAAATGTACTTTAGAACCTAATAAAAACTTTATGTCTCTAATAGATTTTAATTTAACATCTTTAATTAAATCACCATTTTTACCAATTATTATTTTCTTTTGACTATCTCTTTCAACATAAATAGTTGCATAAATATCAATATAATTAGGATTATCTTCCGATTGCTTTAAAGATTCAATAACAACGGCCACACTTTGTGGAACTTCTTCTTTAGTAGCAAATAATACTTTTTCTCTTATCAATTCTGCACAAATATATCTTTCAGGATGTTCTGTAATCATATCTTCAGGATAGTATTTAGGCCCTTCAGGTAATGTGCTTTCTAATTCTAAAATTAATTTATCAACATTAGTTTTATCTAAAGCACTAATAGGAAAAACACCAGCAAAATTTAAATGCTCTTGATATTTTAATATTAATTTATCAATATCTATTCTACTTTTTACTAAATCAATTTTATTTATAACTAAATATATTGGTGTTTTAGTATTTTTTAGATTTTCCATAATCATTAAATCGCCAGGTCCTAAATCTTGATCTGCTGGTATCATAAAAATAATCGCATCTACACCTTTAGTTGATTCATAAGCAGCATTTACCATTCTTCTACCTAATTCATGGTGTGGTTTATGAATACCAGGTGTGTCTGTAAAGACTATTTGAGTATGTTCAGTAGTGTAAATTCCTAAAATTGTATTTCTTGTTGTTTGTGGCTTATCTGACATAATAGCAACTTTTTTACCTAATACAGCATTTAAAAAAGTTGATTTACCAACGTTTGGTCTTCCTATTATACAAATAAATCCTGATACATCTTTACTCATTCTAAATCTTCGAAACCATAAGGTAATAACTCCTCAAGTTTCATCTCCTTAACATCATCATGCATATTAGCTAAAACTATTTTTACATTTTTAGGTAATAATTCATTCATAACTTGACGACATGCTCCACATGGACTAATTGGTTTTTTAGTATCACCAATAACACATATAGCAACTATATCTTCTTTTTTATATCCATTAGCATATGTCGTAAATAGCGCTGTTCTTTCAGCGCAATTGCATAATCCATATGCTGCATTTTCGATGTTACATCCATCAATAATTTTTCCATCTTTTAATAACACAGCTGCCCCAACCTTGAACCTTGAATATGGAGCATATGCCTTTTCTCGACCTTTTTTTGCCGCTTCAATTAACTCTTTCATACTACTTTACCTCTCTAAATAGTTTAACATTATTAAGCATTTGTTCTTGTAATGAAAACATTTCCTTCTCGTCATTTTCAGTCATATGGTCATATCCACACAAATGCAGATATCCATGTACAGCTAAAAATCCCATTTCTCTATTAATACTATGCCCATAATCAGTTGCTTGTTCATAGCATCTTTTTAAACATATAAAGATGTCTCCTAGTTCTTTTGTTGCTAAACTAGTTAATTCATCTGTATCATTTAAAGCAAAACTAATAACATCTGTAACCTTATCAATTTTACGATATTCACGATTAATTCTTTGAATTTCTTCTTCTGTCACAAAAATAATATTAAATATTTTTTTATCTTTTATTAGTTTAAATATTTTCTTAATTATTTTTATATGGCCTTTTACATTTTCTTCAGTTAAATT
>JAVBOS010000112.1:0-2906 GCA_031550255.1 Anaeroplasmataceae bacterium
TAATAAAATAAATGTTCTTACTAAAAGAACAATAAAAGATAAAATATTAGAATATTTAAGAATATGTTCTAAGAATAAAACAAATACTAAATTTAATATTCCTTTTAATCGAGAAGAATTGGCTGATTATTTATGTATAAATAGAAGTGCTTTATCAAGGGAATTATCTTTATTAAAAGATGAAGGATTAATAGAATATAAAAAAAATGAATTTACTTTATTAGAATAAATTTGTGAAAATGATATGTAAAGATATATACATATTTGTATATATGATTTATAATGTTATAGAAAGTGAAGTGTTGTAAATGACTAGAAAAAGTGGTTTTGTCTTGTTTATCTATATTATTCTATTTATTGTTTTAAATATAGCAAATTCACATATGTTATTATTTGCAAATTTAAATAAATATATTATAGATTTTAATTTTTCAACAATTGGATTATTTAATTCAATTATTGGTGACTTTGTAATATTAGCTATTTTACTTTTAATTGGACTATTTATATTTAAAAAAAGAAATTCATTAATGTTATATTTACTAATTGTAACATTTGCTTTAAATATATTTATCTTTGTAATGTATATTTTTACTAGATTTTATACAACTTTATATGTTTTTGGATTAGATATTTTTAATAATCCAGGAGACGGAATGGTTTGGCCTATTATAGTAAATGTCTGTTCAGAGTTGTTCTTTGGGCTTAGGATTTTTTATTTTATTCCAGCGGTTTTATTATTAATTATATTTGTGAATATTTTTAAGCGAATGGAAAATGAAAAAATAAAAATAAAAATTTATACTAAAATTAGTGCTGTTACTGCTAACACTTTAATAGGTGCAATGAGTTTTTTAATTACATGTGGATTAATTTCTTCCCATCCTGAAAGTTCATTAGATATTGGATTGTTTGCTGCTAAACATGGTGGTATATATGCCTTTTATGTAGAACAAGTTTTGGGAGCAAGATTTGATTTTAATGAAATAAATGTAGAAGATGAAGAAACATACGAAAATTATATTGATATTTTTAATAAAAATAAAGAAAGTTATGTTAACCCACTAGACCTGAAACATTACTCAAATGTGGATGATTTAACAGGAGTCTTAAAAGGGAAAAATTTATATGTTATTCAATTAGAATCTTATAATAACTTTTTTATTAATAAAACAATTAATGAAATAGAAGTGACTCCAAATCTAAATAAATTAGTTAAAGAAAATTATTATTTTTCTAATGTTATGACAAGTGTTGGAATAGGAAATACTTCAGATGCAGAGTTTAGCGTTATGACAGGTTTATATTCTACAGGTGATGGTTCAATGTACTGGGGTTATAATGATTATAAATATGATTTTAATACATTACCTAAACTTTTTAATCAACAAAATTATAAAACAACATCCTATCATGGCAATGTCTCTATTTTTTATAACAGAAAGATAGCTCATGAGCAAATGCTTGGTTTTAATATGTTTAAGAGTAAAGATGAATATTCGCAACTTTATCCAGAGTCAGAAAACAAAAGCTTCTATTATAATACATGGGTTAATGATGAACAAATGCTAAAATGGGGTTATGAGGATGCTTTAAATGAAATAAATAAGGGAAATAATTTCTTTAGTTTTGAAGTATTATTGCAACCGCATACACCATACAGTAGTTCTGAAATAACACAATACGATTGGGGAAAGAACATCAATAAAAGTCAATTGGCGTATTATTTAGATAATATAAAAAGAAATGATGAAATCATTGGTAATTTTATTGAAAAAGCCAAAGTTGATTTACCAAATACTTTATTTGTTTTATATGGAGATCATGGATGTACAATTCAAGATGAAGAAATGAGACAATATTTAAATGTTTCGAATAGTGTAAGTCTTCGTGATAAATTAAATCAAATTCCAGTTTTATTTATTGATAACTCTAAAGAGATATCTAAAATGATAACAAAAGAAAATTTTGATAAAGTATCAAGTTTAGTAAAAAGTGAAAGAGATATTTTTAGAACAATTATTAATCTTTTTGATTTATATGATAAATGTGATGAGTTGTTTGGTGTTAATATGTTTTCAAGTGAGCCTTCAATTGCTTATGAGGCAAAAAATGTTGATTTCAAAACTGATGACTTTTACGCAAATTATCGTAATACTTCGATTTTAGTAGAATATAATGATATTGATGATGAAAAGATAAAAAGAGCAGAAGATATTATTGGTAAATATAGAGTTATGAATAACTATTATTTAAAGAAAAAAGCAACTAAATAAATTTTATAGATCTAAAATCAGCAAAAAAAGCTGATTTTTTTTATTTTTTATTAAAAAATTTATATTTTCGACAAAGAAATACAAATCGGTAAAAACATTTCCGATAAAATTAAGTCAAAATGTATTATGCTAATAATATAGAGGTGCAGTAAAAAATATGGGTGGAAGAGGAATTTTTAATTATATTGGAGAATCTGTGAGGCTAGGATTGGCAACAAAAGAGGAAGAAATGGTTTATTATTATACATATGCTAGATTAGAAGACTATTATAATAAGCAAAAAATATTGGGAGATAACGTAAGCATAAAAGTACTTCAGATGATGTTTAACTTAACTAAAGTGGAGAAAAAGACTTATGACAGGATTGCTGAAGAACTTAATGTATGTACTAAAACCTTATATAACTTGAGAAAGAAAATAACCTTTTTTGCAGATGAACTAATAAAAAACATGTATGGAGATTTTTACAAAAAAATAAGTATAAAAGGAGGATATCAAATGAAATAAAAATTAATAGAACGAAATAGCTTATAGATACAAGAATGTGTATTCTATAGGTTTTTTAAGCACGTCTAAAAGGAGGAAAAATGACAGAAAAAGAAATTGATAAGGAATTTGAAAAGAAAATT
>JAVBOS010000048.1:0-3296 GCA_031550255.1 Anaeroplasmataceae bacterium
CATTTTTAGTCTTACTTTTTGTTATTGATTCAAATGTTTTAAGGATATATGAATTGGGATGTTTTTTTTCTATAAATTTATATCGCTCCTCTAAGACTTTCCCATTGATTTCAATAGAATTTTTCTTTATTTCATCACTAAATATACGTCCACTAATACCTTCTCTTTTAGCTCTTCCATGAAAACATATTTTATAGTCATAAAATGTATTTCCTCTTAAAAGTACAAGAACAGATTCTTTTTCTTTTTGGTCCGTTTTTTCATATTCAATATGGAATTTAGACACTTTTTCTAATAAAAATTTATAATTTTCATCATATTCTCCTTCGTGATTATACTTAGAATAATTGTCTATTCCATCAACTATTTTAACAAATCGATATCCTTGTTTTTTCATCTCTTTTTGAAGCTGAACAGATATCGACTTCCATTTATCCAAAGCTTTTGTCGCTTTATTTTCTTTTTTTAATCCTAATCCAAGAATAACTTCTCTACCTAAATGAAATGAATCATCAGCTCTTGTCCTCTTATAATGCCAGATGGTTTCATGTATCTCTTTTATTATTTCTAAATTGACCCCAACACCTTTGGCGGTAAATTTATCTTTATTCATTCTGAGTTCGATTTCTGTGTTTTTTAAATTTTCAAAAATAGTTCTAAAAAAAGGTCTTTCCTCATCGTTATAATATTTTGCAAAAACATATAAAAATTGAATATTTAAATAATCATTTATAATATTGGTACTATTCGTTATTTCATGAATATTAATATCTCTATCAATAAGGAGTTCTATTATTTTTTTACAATCACATCTAACCCAAAAAATTTTTTCATTCTCAAATTTTTTATCATTTTTTTTAAGAAAATAATTTTGTGATAATGTTTTACCAATGCTTCGAGCACCTCTCAAAAATCGTATTCTATCATTTTTACCAATTATGTCTAAAAATGTGTCCTTTATTTTTTTATAAGCTTCTGTTCCTTCATAAAAATATTCCTCTGGCAGATATTTTTTTTTAGGATTCAATGATTCTGACAAAAATAGCTCCGTCTCCATTTCTTCAAATTCATCTAAATACTTTCCCAGAGTATATCTAATGTCAGATATACCATCAGCATTCAAGCAACCTTTTTTCTTTTGAAGGAAGCTTTGGTAGTTATTATTATCAAACAGTTTTGAAACAACGTTTTTCTTTAAAAATTCTTCAATTGAAATATTTTTCATACATTTTTTTTAATATCGGTTCTACTGTTTTTAATGTTTTATCAATTTCATTTGGATGTGCATTTTCATATATTTTTTTAATTCTATTATATTGCACAAAGAATAAGAAAAAATATCGTTTATCAGAATTTAAAAACTGATCACATAACTTTGCTCTTTCTATTGCACAATCAACAATTTTCTTTTTCTCACAAATTCCATCTTGACAATTTAAGGATGGAAGTATCTTGTCTTTACAATTGCAATTTATTGTCAATGCAGTATCATTGTCCACAAAAAAGATAGAGTTCTTGTCGTTTAAAAATTTCTCTGACAGAAAAGCCATCATACAAACATTCCTTGTTTGCTTTTTAATCTCTTTTCTAGTTATTTGAACTTGTTTGAATTGTTGACAAATGATATTACTTCCTTTATTTCTATTTGTATTATTAAAAAGAAAATTTCCAATACCACTAAAAATCCATTTAAAACTTTCAAATATTCCCAACATCTAATTATACTTAATAATTTGTTAAAAGATTCACTAACAAAGAACGTAATTATTATTAAACAAATCAAGGAAAACATAAAAAATGTTTATATTCGTAAAATATATTAACTCTATAAAGATTTAAGTATTATTAAAAACCTGTTTGTATTATTATCAATTATTGTTTTGTTGAGTTCTTGTTCTGAGAATAAACAAAATAGGATACAAAATCAAGAGATTGAAAAAAAGGAACAAAGTGTAACTGTAGATTCTATTAATGGAACAGTTTGGACTAGGGCAGATTATATTGCTGGTCTCACAAATGCCACAATATTAACCTTTACATCTAATGATGAATGTAACTGGATGACAGTAGGAACTACATCAGAAAAACAAACTACTAAATTCAAGTATGTAATTGGAAATAATAAGATAGCACTTACAAGTATAACAGGTAACCTATATGGGACATACGAATGCGTTCTTGAGAAGGAAAATTTATTAATGTGTGATAGAACGCCGAAAGCTTGTTAAAGGATAGTTGTACCGTATAAAAAAGGCAAACTAATTATTCATCAACTTTACTTTTTCAATTCTTTCAACTGATTTTTATAGTCAATAAACTCTTTGTCACTAGGATTTAAAGACAAAACATAATTTACTCGACCTTGCAAATGAGATAAATAATTATTTTTTGTTTGATTTGTTCTCTCCATGTGACTTGCCAAGCCATATTTTTTTATATAAAACATTGTATTTCGTATTTCATTTCTATCTGATTTTGGAGCCTGAATCTTCTGATTGACAACAATACCAGAAATGATTTGTCTATGATTTTGTTTCATAAGTTTGGTCTTAGAGTTTTTTGTTCTTAAACCAATTTTATTTAATTCTTGTTTTACAAATTTTATCAATGCTATTTTTTTTATTTCACCAGAGAAAGCTAAATCATCGGCATACCTTGTATATTTTATATTCTTCTCTCTACAATATTTAGAAATATTTTCATCAAAATCTTTCAAAATAATATTTGTAATATAAGGACTAGTTGGAGCACCTTGAGGCAATTTCTTATCTAAAAAACATAACTTGGTTAAAAGATTTGCAATAAGTGAAGAATAACCCATGTCTTGATACATCCTTTCTACTAAGCTAAAATTAACAGACCCAAAAAAATCCTTAATATCCATAGTAAGTAGTTTCTTACGATTTATATGATATTTTACATGGTCTCTTATCCCTCTGTTGTGAATATAGGCTTTAGCATAACGACTCACTTTATTTTTATATAATATCTCATGCAAAATCCAATTTTGGATTTCTTTCAAGCTTGGTAATGGTTCTGATATTTTTCTATTAGAACCATCTTTTTTTAAAATTTCAAATTCTCTAGAAAATGATTTAGGATATAAAGCAGCTTTTTTTATATATAATTTGTTATAACCAACTAAAGAGCTAAAATGGGATGTATTATATATAATAGGAAGGTTCTTTAACATTAACGGCTCTGCATAGAGTAAACATCTACTTATATTCTCTGCAGAATAACCATTTTCTGTAGCTTTTTCAATAAAAGCTTTTTTATAAGCTTCAAATTTATCT
>JAVBOS010000106.1:0-3169 GCA_031550255.1 Anaeroplasmataceae bacterium
TTTCTTACATTATTGATCCAAGCGAATATATTGAAAGTATAATTATTTTATTTGTAGTTATGATGAATGCATTACTTGGGGTATTTCAAGAAAATAAAGCAGAAAAATCTTTAGAAGCATTGAAAAAGATGAGTATGCCACAAGCTAAAGTAATAAGAGATGGTGTTATAAAACAAATAGATTCAGCTCTAATTGTCCCAGGTGATATCCTTTTATGTGAATCTGGAGATTATATTTGTGCTGATGGTAGAATTATTGAATATAGTAATTTCAAAGTAGACGAAAGTTCTTTAACTGGAGAATCGGTATCGGTAAATAAAAACAACTTAAATTTAAATGATGAAAGTCTAACTTTAGGAGATAGAAAGAATTGTGTTTTTACTTCAACCTTTGTTACGAGTGGAAACGCAAAAATATTAGTTACAGAAACAGGAATGAATACTGAAATCGGAAAAATTGCTAGTTTACTGTTAGAGAAAAAAGAAGATAAAACTCCATTACAAAATAAATTAGATCAAATTGGAAGAATTATTGGAATAGGGGCAATTTTGATTTGTATTGTAGTTTTCATTTTAGAGGTAATATCAACTAAAGATTATTTAGAATCGTTTAAAAGTGCTGTTTCTTTAGCTGTAGCAGCAATTCCAGAAGGTTTATCAACTATTGTAACAGTTATATTAGCCTTTGGTGTTCAAAAGATGGTTAGTAAAAAAGCTATTATAAAAAAATTACCTGCTGTTGAAACTCTTGGTTGTGCAAGTGTTGTATGTAGTGATAAAACAGGAACTTTAACTGAAAACAAAATGACAGTTACTAAAATATTTTTAAAAGATAATTTTATTAAAGATATAAATAAAAATATTACTTTAAATGAAAAGAAGTTAATTGATTATTTTGCTATATGTAGTGATGCAGTTGTTTATAATAATAAAAAAATTGGTGACCCAACGGAAATTGCTTTAATAGAAGCTGCTAATAATTTTGGAGACTATTTAACTACTAAATATGAACGAATAAAAGATTTTCCTTTTGATTCAGATAGAAAAATGATGTCTGTTATTATTAAAATGGAGAATAAATATATTCAAATAACAAAAGGTGCACCTGATGCAATAATTGAAATATCTAAAAATCTCTTATCTATCAAAGATATTTATAATGCAAATGAAACAATGGCTAAAAATGCATTGCGTGTACTAGCTGTTTCTTATAAAGAACTTGACTATATACCTTCTGTAATAACAGAAAAAGATATGAACTTTTTAGGTTTAGTTGGAATGATAGACCCAGCAAGAAAAGAAGTAAAAAATGCAATAAAAGAAGCTAAAATGGCTGGAGTTAATGTCGTTATGGTAACAGGTGATCATATAATTACCGCAAAAGCTATAGCCAAAGAATTAGGAATAATAGATGATGATAAACAAGCTATAACGAGTAAAGAATTAAAAAATATAACAGATAAACAATTAAATGAAAATATTGAAAAATATAATGTTTATGCTAGAGTTACACCAGAAGACAAAGTTAGAATAGTAAAAGCATGGCAAAATAAAGGTCATATAGTAGCAATGACAGGTGATGGAGTCAATGATTCACCAGCACTTAAAACTGCTGATATAGGATGTGCAATGGGTATTACAGGGACGGATGTAAGCAAAGAAGCAGCTTCTATGATTCTAGTTGATGATAATTTTGCTACAATTATTTCAGCTATTAAAGAAGGTAGGGGTATTTATGATAATATCAAAAAAACTGTTCAATATTTATTATCAAGCAATATAGGTGAAGTAATAACAATTTTTGTTGCTTCATTATTAAGTGTTTTTGCTGGGTTTAATTTTGGAATTCCTTTACTGCCTATTCATTTATTATGGATTAACTTAGTTACAGATTCACTACCGGCCTTTGCTTTAGGATTAGAAAATGTCGATGAAGATGTAATGAAGAGAAAACCAAGGGGAAAAAACGAAAATTTCTTTGCAAATGGATTAGGTTTAACAATTATATGGCAAGGTGTTTTTATCGGTATAATGACCTTAGTAGCTTATATAATTGGAAACAAACAGACACATGAAATTGGAATGACAATGGCCTTTGTGACTTTATCAACAATTCAGTTATTTCATTCTTTCAACGTTAAAAGTAGTAAAACTATTTTTGATAAACAAGTATTTAATAATATTTATTTATGGTTTTCATTAATTGTTGGTCTTATATTAGAATTTATTTTAATTTATTCACCAACTTTACGTCGTATTTTTAAATTAGAATATTTAGAATTAAAAAATATTTTAATTTGTTTTTGGTTATCGTTCTCAATTATATTAATTGTTGAGATTATTAAATTTGTAAAAAAACAACGAAATTGCTGATTTAAGGCAATTTTTTGTTTTTTTACAATCGTTTATATGATATAATTACTAAGAAAATTAAAAGTAGAATTGGGTGTTAATTTGTTTTATTCAATTTTTTCAATATTTTATGGGTTATTTTCGATAATTTATGGTTTAAATTTTATCTTAAAAAAAGATTTAGAAAAAAATAAAAAAGTATATGGAATACTTTTGTTTGTAAGTGGATTAATATATATAACTATTGGTATAATATTATTTATAGTGAAAGAAAATTTTTATTTAGAACTTTCTTTACTTGTAATTACAATATTAGTAATAATACTATTAAAACTAGTAAATAAAGGATCAAAGAAATAGGTGTTTTTATGAAAACAATAAATAAATTTTTAAAATCTTCATATTTTTTATTCTTTATGTTTTGTGTTGCGATATATTCATGGACAACATATAATGAAGCATTAGGATTAGCAGTATATATGGTTGTTGCGTCTTTTATTTTATTTACAAGTGGACCAACAGAATGTTTATTGCCATTACTATATAATGCTTTATTCATGTCAAGAAACTATATTTCTTTACAGGAAATTCCTAAATATTATGTTGGTTTTGGTGTCCTTTTAATTATAGCAATGATATTTTATCTTCTGAAAAATAAAATATCTATAAAAACATCTAAAATGAAACTTGGTATGTTTTTACTTGCCTTTTGTTCAATTATCTCATTAATAAATTTACAAACAGAAGGACAAAATATTAGGTATTTATACTCTTTAAATAATGTTGCTAGTTTAGTTATATATTTATTTTTTTCCGCA
>JAVBOS010000098.1:0-16355 GCA_031550255.1 Anaeroplasmataceae bacterium
TACACATGCAATTTCTTTATTAATTAGATTTATTAGAATTGATAAAACATGTAATAACTGTGGAATTTGTGCCAAGGTATGTCCGAAAAATGCAATAACAATTGAAGATAAACCTAAATATGATAAAAAGAAATGTGAAAACTGTCAGGCTTGTTTTAATTACTGCCCGAATAAGAGTCATACTATGGTTAGACTTAGAGCTCATAAATTAAGATACCATCATCCAAATATATCTTTAAATGATTTGTTAAAAGAAAAAAATAGTTAAAAATATTCCCTCCAAAAAGAGGGAATATTTTATTAATTTCTATATTCTTTATAACCTAATATCATAATATACATGTAGCATATAGTCTTTGGCAACATCATCATTCCAATAATCGGTAATTTATCAGCAAATAAAACTACTAATAAATAAAAGATAAAGCTTAGTATAACAGCAATTGCATATTTAGTTCCATTTACAGGATAATATTTAAACAATGAATAAACTACAAGTGCACCTAAAATAAGAAATGGAATGTTTCTTAAAATACCCCAAATGTAACTTGAATCTTCAACAAACCAACCATTTTGAGGGAAGCAACATAATAGTATTCTTATAAAAGCAAAACTATAAATTAAATATTTTAAAGTATTGTTTTTCTTATTTGTTTTTATTTCAATTAATAAATAAAACAAAACATAATAGACGGTCATTGTTATTGATGTGACAAGTTTTCCTAAACCTAAGCTAAAAACAAAGTTTTCTAATCCTGTTGTATTCAAACCAATAACTCTTGGCACTAAGTGAAAACTATCACCAAATGCTAATATAAGTGTCATTATACCGAATATTTTACTTGCCTTAGACTTTGACTTAAGAAAAATAATAAAGCCTAAAAGTAATGCTGTAATCAAATAACCTGTATCAAAGATACCTTCCATAATTCCTTGCATAAATACCTCCAAGAAGTTAACTATATTATATCATAAAAGAAAAAAGCCTTAACAATTGTTAAAGGCTTTTTAAATTATTTTTTTATTCTAATCATTTCAGTATAAGCCATAATTAATGGTCCTACACCTTTAGCATCATTTTCAACGATTGGTTCAGAAATATAATATTCATATGAACCATCACGTCTTAAATTATTTTCTGGTCCAAGTCCAGCAACAAGACAAATACCTCCAACATTTAAGTCTCCATCTTTTTCTGTTAAATATCTTGAACATATACCATCAAATAATTCGACACCAATTTGTTGATATCTTTCTGGTAAAACACCTAATCTTACACCTTTTAAAATTGCATAACAAATCATTGCGCTACCGCTTGTTTCTAAATAATTTCCTTCTTTACCAGGCATATTTGGTACTTGGTAGAACATTTTAGATTCTTTATCTTGATATTGTAATAATCCATCAATTACTTCTTTTAAAAGTCCTGCTAAATATCTATATTCATCATATAATGCTTCATTTATATATCCACAACAATCAGCTAATGCTACAGTATACCACCCTATTGATCTTAGCCAAAAGTTTTTTGATAAACCTGTTTTTTTATCTGCCCAAAACATTTGTTTTGCATCGTCGTATCCATGGTAATATAATTTAGCTTTTTCATCAAACATTAATGTTCTTACATTTTTAAATTGTGAAATTATGTCATTGTAGTTTTTCATACCATTTCTAATTGTTTCATAACGTAAATAAAATGGTTGTGCCATATATAATCCATCTAGCCAAATTTGGTTTGGATAAATCAATTTATGCCAAAAGTTTCCTTGACTTGTACGTGGATGATGTTTAATTTGTCCATATGTATATTCAATTGCTTTAGAGTATTTTTCGTCTTTAAAAATATCATATAAATCAAATAAAACTCTACTTTCACAAATATCATCTGTGCTATATTTGTCTATTTCATATCCTCTTATTGTTCCATCTTCAAAAACATAGTAGTCGATGAAGTTTTTAACAAAATCTAAATACTTTTTATCGCCAGTAATTCTATATAATTCTAATACTGATGATGTCATACATCCATCAACATAGTTCCATGCTGGTTTTTTTCCACCTTTTATAGATTCGATATTCCAAAGTGGCATTTCAGGTGTAGATTTTGTGATAAGTTTTTCAATATATTTATCAATTAATTTGTACATAGTTAACTCCTTTTTTCTCTAACTTTTATTATACTAGATAAAGACGATTCAATCAACCTAAAAAAGAACAAAGAGTAAATTACATTACCCTTTGTTCTAGTTCTCTCATCATTATATTTGAATCACCAAATTCTAAATCTGTAAACGATTGTTCGTCAATAAAAACAATATCTCGATTAACAAATTTAAAGTCTAATGAACTAAATAAGTTTTCAATATTATCATTATTTACAACACAAAATATTTTATTTATTCCATCTAATGAAGCACTTTTTTCTAATTCTAAAAATAATTCTTTTATTAATGATTCACTTAAAACTTTTTTGAAGACAAAATATCTTATTAATCCAATATCGGTAAATATCTCATATGATACACATCCTACTAAATTTGAATTATCTAATACTAGAATAGCCTTACTTAATATTTCGTCATCTACTTCACTTATTGAAGGAACAGTTAATAAGAACTTTTTAGCTTTATCAAATGTTTCTTGGGATATTTTTTCAATTTTAAACATATTCTACCCTTTCATTTCCTTTATTTTCTTTAAAATATAACTTTCATATTCTATAACTTCATCACTTTTTACTTCTAGGAATTCTGGATAAATACTACCCCACCAGTTATCTCCTTTACCTTCATTAATTGTCACTAATAATGTTAAAACTTTCTCATTTTTTACACTATTACCATTATATGTTTTATTATAAAAATTATGATTTACTAATTCTACCTTAACATTTTCATTTATTTTTTTTGTTTCATTTTTTAATTTTGAAACATTTTTATTTATGTTGTTTATATATTTCTCTTTATCCTTGTTATAATTTTCTTTTAAAAATTTTATTACTATTTCTTTTACTTCTTCTTTTTCCTTCAAATCTATCTCACTATTTGAGTTAGGAATAATTCTTGTTCTTATTTCTTTACTTGCAGGTTCTTTTAAGAAAAAAGCTACAAGAAATATTAAAATGATAATTACTATAACTGTTTTCTTCATAAAAAAACCTCCTTTGGCAATATTATTTACCAAAAGAGGAATTTCTATACATTAATACATTTAATTATTTCCTCAAAGCTTATCTCGCCTTGTCTAATAAGCTTTGGGGTAGGGGTAGTTAAATCAACAATTGTTGAAGAAACATTAGATGTTTTTTCATTATTTGGGGCAATTATCTTATCAACTATTTTTTCATATTCTTTTTTTATAATTTCATAATCATTAAGAGGTGATCTACCACTTTCATTAACACTAGTTGTTGTCATAGGACCAACTTCTTCCAAAATATTTAATGCAATCTTATAGTTAGGTATTCTAACACCTATTGTTTTTAAACCAGTAATATTAACAATATCTTCTTTTGCTTTTATAATAACAGTTAATGCGCCTGGTAAAAATTTATTAATTATTTTCTTAGCATTTTCATCTATGTATGCTATCTCATCAATCTGTTTGACACTAGAACATAAAACGGCTAGTGGTTTATCTAACGGTCTATTTTTAATTTTATATATCTTAAGTTGACTATCTTTATCATAAATACTACAGCCGATACCGTAGACAGTATCAGTAGGAAAAATAATAACACTCATATTATGACTCCTTCACAATAATTGTCATTCTATCTTTTCCTTGCATATCTTTTAAAACTTCTACTTTCGCATGAGGAAAATATGTTAAAGCTAATTCTTTCATTTCTCTGCCTTTATCATATGCATGTTCAAAAGCGATAACTGCTTTAGGATTTAAAAGTTCATTACAACCACTTAATATTATTCTATAAAATTTTAAACCGTCATCCCCTCCAAATAATGCTAGATTAGGTTCATTATCTTTAACTAAACTCATTACTAACTCACTATCTGGAATGTATGGCGGATTTGAAACAAGTATATCAAATTTTTGACCTTTTAAAGGTTCAATCATATCTCCTTGTAAAATACTAACATTAGCATTTAATTTTAAAGCATTACTTCTTGCTACCTCTAATGCATCTTTACTAATATCAGTAATTGTCACATCCATGTTTTTTTCTTCTAATGCTAAAGTTATACCAATACATCCACTACCTGTACCAACATCTGCAACCTTTACTTTTTTACCACTAAATGTTTCATCATATTTATATAGTACATTCTCAACTAATTCTTCTGTCTCATATCTTGGTATCAAAACATTACTATTTACATTAAAATCATACCCATAAAATGTTTGATATCCAACAATATACTGAACAGGAATATTATCATGAATATATTTTTTTAATAAATCAAGATATTCATTTTCTAAATTTTTTGATACATTTTCATTCATATTAGCATATAGCTGGCTCGATGACATTTTTAAAACATACTCCAATAAAATTAATGCAGCACTTTCTTCTTTATTATATTTTAAGCTTTCTGTCTTACCTTTTTCTAGTAATTTATTGATTGTCATTTTTTCACCTTTTTTAACTTTTCGAATAATGTCTATTATACTATTTTTTTATTCTTTTTTCTATATCGCAAACGATAAATGGAAAAATATATAAAAAACATATTCATTAATAAACATTTATATAGTTTATTTTTTATTTGTCGAATCTTAATGTCGAAAAAAAAGACTACTAAAAAAGTAGTCTATTTTTATCAAAATATAATTCGAATTTAAAATACTTAAGATGATCTACCTGTTACTTGATATTGCATATTTTGGTATGCTTCTTTGTGGTATTTAAGATAAACTTCATCAGTTGTACTAAAGCAATTTACTAATTGATTATTCGTGGGTGTTCCATTTTGACCAAAACCATACATAATTACCTGTGAATATACGCAAGTGTTAGTTCCTAATTCTTTCCAAAAATTATTTAATAATGTGTTGTCAACAAAAGTATCTATTGCCAATATTGTATCATTATCCATATGCCAAAATTGTGGTACTGCTTTATAAAAATTCTTACCGTTTGAATTCGCAAGAAAAAGTACTTTTAAATCGATAGCTTTTTTTAAGTTAGATAGACCAACCCTACCTGGCAATGAGGTTTCTTGATACTCCAACCCTTCACTTTTTATACAACCAATTTTATGGTTAGATCCAGCTAACATTCGATATGTATCAGTTATAGTTTCTAATCCAGACAATAATTTAAAATTATTAACATCATCACTTACTTGTATATATTGACTATTCCCATAAATAATATTTTTACTTTTTCTCCAAAATGATGTATTTGGTCCGAAATCTTGAATATCAGCAATACCTTTTGAATTTTCTTGATCTCTATCATAAAATGAATCCATAAGTGTTAAAACTCTAATTAATTCTTCATTACTTCTTTGTGTATTATTTAATATACACCATCCACTATTTTTCACTTGGTTTGTATCTTCTGTAAAGTGAAAATATTTTGTTTTTACTAATCCGCCATCATCCCACTTAGCTACTGGTGGTAGTATTGGTGTTGATGATTTTGTTTTTGCATATAAAGATCCACTATATGATTCTGTATACATTGCAGTTGTTTGGACATAATCATATCCCATAAACCATTTACCAGCTTTAGAAAGATTTTGCGCAAAATTAGTTTTTGTACCAGCAGTATAATCTGGAAGTATTAACCCTTCTTGATATAATTTTGATATATTATTTAAGGCGCTGTAAGTCTCGACATTTGTTCTTCCATCTTGTAAATTACCATCTTTGTCGAAATATAATCTGTCTTTTTCAGAATCAGTTCCTCTAATTCCCCATATTTGCATTAATGATTGAACCGAATGTTGACGATTTGCTTCTTGTGTACGTGGTGAAAATGGTATGATATCATTTATTCCAGCTAGATACTGCGGATTAGCTTTTACACAACGTAATAATGCCACTAACTCATCAGCATTATAACAAGCGGATGCCGATGTAAAGATATCAGAACGCTGCGAATATAATTTGTCTTTTCCAATGTATTGTCCATAAACTTCATCAATATATTCTCTAAATTCTGAAACCAAATTTTTCCCATTTTTAACTGATATATTTGCGAACCTAGTTATAATATCATTTCCTTTAGGAATTGTAATATTTAACATCATTGAACCATTTTGTTCTTTATTAACTACTCTTATTGTTTCATTTTCTAGTGATGGAATATATGGGGTATTATATCTAAAATTCATAACAGTTGAATCATCAAATGTACTTTTATATGGAGCGTATTTATCTGTTTTATCATCAGTATAATATTCTGGTTTATCATCTAATAGAGCTTTAGTGAAATCAACATTCATTAAAAATGATTTTTCTAGTGAATTATACTTATCAAATTGTGGTGTATAATAAATATTTCCATCACTTGCTCGTAATTGATTGGCAACATTATGATTTTCTTTTAAGAATTTAGCAAAATTAGGCATGTACCCTAAATATTGATTAAGTGGTATGGCTTTATTATTAAGTCCTAATATTTCAATATTAGTTAATGTGTTTGCAAATAAATCGGCACTACTTCCTTTTGTAATTACGTCATTAAATACTGCACCATCTCCATACATGCTATAGTTTGTCACATCACAAAATCCAATATTTAATATTGATCCAATTGCTTCCCATGATGGTAATAAGTCACCCTTGAAATAATTTTTATTATTTATTGTTAAAGGTGAATTTAGTTGATTTGTAATTCCGAAATAATTTCCCGATGTATAGTAATTTAAATAAACATTCACATTTCTTTTTATACTTAAATCTTCTTCTCCTATAGATTTAGAATAATTATCCGATATTTGTTTAAATGATGAATCATTCATTTCATAACTATCGATGACGTCTATTTGATTTTCAGCTAAAGACTTTAATTGCTTAATTAACTCTTCCATTAATAAATTCAACTCATTAATTGATGGTGCTTCATATATAAATACTTTACATGCAGTAATTACACCAAGTAATATTAGGAAATCTTCTGGTTCATTAGTGATATTAAGGTATTCTTCAACCTCTTCAATTGCAAGTTTCTTAGCATTATTCCAATTGTTTATTTGTTCTAATTGCTCTTTATATGCCTTGATAGAATCCTCATATAATTCTTTTGATGTACATCTTGTTTCCTCGATTATTAAATCAATACTTGGAATATCTAATGCATTTTCTACCTTTAGAATATTTGTTCTTATTAAATCTAAAAACAAATCATTATTTTCATCTATTGAAAAATCAAAGTTTTTAAAATCTTCTAGTTTCTCTTTAGCAAAATTTTTGTAATTTTCTAACTTAACAGCATTTATTTCTACTATTTCTAATGTAATTTCTTGTGCTGTTTTTATTTGATCCATAGCCATTTTGCCATTAGAAACAGCTAAATCAACTTTATCCTTATCTATTGCATTAGCAATATCAAGCTTAGCTATTGCCCTTGTCGATTTTAATTCACTTTGTTGCTCTTCTTGATATAAGCTAATATCTTTATATTCATCAATGATTTTGTTAGCACTAGTTTTATATTCAACTAATTCTTGATTTATAGTTGGATCACCAATTTCTCCACATGAATATAATGTAATACTCATAACAAATAATAAAAATAGCATCAATATTTTTCTCAACATTTTCATACCCTCTCTTTGTAAACGTTTTCTTTAAATTTTAACATATATATACTAATTTAACAATATATAATATATTATTAAAAATAATAAAAGATGTATGTCTACACCTTTTAATTAAAATATTTATATTCCTGTTGCTTCGCTTAATTTTCTTTTTTGATCTTCATTAATTAATTCATTAATAACTAAATCTAATTTTCCATCAATAATAGCATCTAATCTATTTATTGTAAAACCAATACGATGATCAGTTACTCTATTTTGCGGATAGTTATAAGTTCTAATTTTTTCACTTCTATCACCAGTACCAACACTAGCTCTTCTATCAGCACCATTTTTTTCTTCTTGTTCCCTTACCAATTCATCATATAGTTTAGTTTGAAGTAATTGAATGGCCGCGGCTTTATTTTCATGTTGTGACTTATGAACTTGTGATGCTACAGCAACTCCACTTGGAATATGTGTAACACGTACTGCAGAATAAGTTGTATTTACAGATTGTCCTCCTGGACCACTTGAACAGAATGTATCAAATTTTAAATCATTCATATCTAATTTAAAATCTATTTCGCTTGCTTCTGGCATAACAAAAACAGTGGCTGTTGAAGTTTGAATTCTTCCCATTGATTCTGTTTCAGGAACACGTTGAACACGGTGTGCTCCACTTTCATATTTCATGTATGAATAAATAGCTTCCCCTGAAATTTTAAATTGAATTTGGGCATATCCTCCCATATCTCCTTGCATTGCATCAAGAATCTCTATTTTCCAACCTCTTGCTTCTGAATATCTAGAATACATTCTAAATAAATCACCTGCAAAGATATTTCCTTCATCTCCACCAGCTGCTCCTCTAATTTCAACAATAACGTTCTTTTCATCGTTAGGATCTTTTGGTAATAATTGAACTTTAATTTCTTCATTTAATTCATCTATTCTTGCTAAAGCTTCATCTAGTTCAATTGCAGCCATTTCTGATATTTCTGGATCTTTTTCTTTTTTCATGGCCTTCAAATCATCTAGACTTGCTTCTAATTTCTTTAATTCACGATATAAAACAACCGTTTTCTCTAATGAACGTTGCTCTTTTGATAATTCTGTTAATTTTTTAATATCACAAACAATTGCTGGATCTGATAATAAATTATTTAACTCTTCATATCTTGCTTCTATAATATTTAATCTATCAGTCATTTTTAACGACTCCCTCTTCTAATTCATTATCCACAAAGCGTGAAAAACCACCTTGGAATATATATCTTAATTCAATTCCTGCTGAACCGGAACGATTTTTTGAAATTATCAAATCAGCTTCTCCAGGTCTATCACTTTTTTCTTTTCTATAATAATCATCACGATATAAGAAAGTAACAATATCAGCATCTTGTTCAATGCTTCCAGAATCACGTAAATCGGCCATTATAGGTTTTTTATCATCACGTTTTTCAACGTCACGTGATAATTGTGCTAAAGCAACAACTGGAATTTGTAATTCACGTGCCATTAGCTTTAAACTTCTTGATATTTTTGAAACTTCTTCTTGTTTACTTTTACCAGGTTCATCACCTGCTATTAGTTGCAAATAGTCAATCACAACAAAATCTAAACCAACTTCACTGGCTAATTTGCGACATTTTGCTCTAATATCAGAAATTGTAATCATTGACGAATCATCAAAATACAAGTTTAGATTACTTAATTTTCTTGTTGAATTGGCAAATAAACGCCATTCTTGTGGACTTAAATTACCTTTCTTCAAAGTATTTAATTTAATTTGTGCTTCACTAGCAATCATTCTTTCAACTAATTGTTCTGCACCCATTTCAAGTGAGAAAATAGCAACAACTGCTTTTCCGCCTTTATTATTTTCAGCGACTTGAACGGCTAAATTCATAGCCATTGCTGATTTACCCATTGCTGGACGGGCAGCTAAAATAATTAGATTTTCCTTTTGAAATCCTAATGTTAATTTATTAAGATTATTAAATCCTGTATCTAGACCAGTAATACCACCATCACTATTAAAGTTCTTTTCGGTATTTTCTTTTACTTTTTCTGTAAGTTTGTCAATTCGAGAAAATTCTTCTGTTCTTCTTTTTTTTGATAATTCAAAAATTACAGACTCAACACTTGATAGGTAATCGTTGGCATTTAATTCACGTTTATACCCTTCTTGTGTTAATTTTTCTAAAGCTGAAATAGTATTTCTTTTTAAAGAGGCTTCTTTAACTAAATTAACATAAGTTTCAAAATTTGCTGTTGAATAGCTAAAGTTTGCAATACTATTAATATATTCGATTCCACCTACTTGAACTATTAAATTATTATTATTTAAATAACTAATAAGCGAAGTAATATCGATATTTTTTTTATCTTGATAAATATCCAACATTGCTTTGTATATTTCTTTATGTTTTGAATCATAAAAATCAGTATAACTAATTGCATCATTAACACTGATTATTAAACTTTCATCTAAAAATATACATCCAAGTAATGCTATTTCGGCATCAATATTACTAGGAATTACTAGATTCATCATAGGTTTCACCCTTTCGTTTGTTATTTTTCAATTACTTTTATTTCTATATTTGCAGATACATCTTTATGTAATACAACAGTAGCAGTATAAATACCTACTGAATTAATGTCTGATGGTAATTCAATTTTTCTTTTATCAATATGAATTCCAGTTTGAGCTTCAAAATCTTCAGCAACTTGAGCTGATGTAATTTGACCAAACGTTTTACCGTTAGCACCAATTTTAATATAAACATTAATAGATTTTGATTCGATTTCCTTTTTTAATGCTTCCATTAATTTTCTATGATTTTCAGCTTCTTCTTTTGCTTTAATTTCAGCATCCTTTAAGTTTTTTAAATTTTCATCACTTGCAACAACAGCTAATTTGTTTGTAAATAAATAATTAGCATATCCGGCTGCTACATCGATAACTTGATCTTTTTTACCTTTTCCTTTTACATCACTAGTTAATATTACTTTCATATTTTCTTCTCCAGTATCTTCATACTCACGTTTAATTATTTCAATTAATTCATCATGTACTTCATTAATTGTTTTATCTTTTATTTGTGTAGCGGCACTATTTAAATGCCCTCCACCACCCATAATTTCCATAATTAACTGTACATTTATTTTATCCAAACTTCTCGCTGATATTGAAACATTGTCATCTAATTGTGTTTTAGCAACAGTAAATGATGCTTCTACCCCATCTATTTCTAACATACGTTCGCTAATCCTTGCAAGCATTGTTCTGTCAAAATATCTTTTATCTTCTGGACATTTTACAATTGCAAATTTTCCTAAAACCATTTCTACATTTAATAATGCTTGTGCTAATTCTTGTTGAATATCAATACTGTCTCTTAAAAGAGTACGAACTAAAGTCATGTTTCCACCAAGAGACTTTAATGTAGAAGCGGCTTCAAATGTTCTTGAACCAGTTCTAAATGTAAAGTTATTTGTATCTACTACAATACCAGCAAGCATAAATGTTGCTTCTAATTGTGTTAACTCAATATTTTGATTATAGAACATAAACATTTCACTAATTAATTCAATTGTTGATGATGCATATGGTTCAATATATGAAAAAATAGGTTCTTTAAATGCTATTTCTCCTGCACGGTGATGATCTATTACAATTAAGTCAGACACTTTAGCTAATATTTCTGGAAACATTACAATCTTAGGAGATTGAGTATCTACAATAATTAATAATGTATTATTACGAATATCAGTTGCTTCTTCTGGTAAAATGAAATATTTTGTTAATTCTGGTGTTTCCTCACAAAGTAACATAAATATTCTTTGCACTGTTATATCTGCTTTAGTCTTATCAAATATTATTCTTACATTATCTGTTGTTGATCTAATCATTTTTAAAATACCAAGCATTGATCCTACAGCATCGCAATCAGCAACATTGTGAGACATGATATAAATATTATTAGCTTTTTCAACTGCTTCCTTTAAAGCCATTGTGTAAACACGGGCTTGAACTAATGAGTTCTTCTCTAAAGCATTACTCTTGCCACCGAAATATTGTATTTTTTCATTTTGAATATTTACAACAACTTGATCTCCACCACGTTTTTCAGCTAAGTCCATTGCACTTTGTGCTAATGTTCCAAGCTCATCATACTCGACGTCATAGCATGCAATACCAATACTTACACTTGTCTTTAAGTGATTTCTTAATGAGATATCTCTAATTTTATTTAAAATATCAAATTTAGTACTTATCATTTTTTCTAATGAACTTCTATCGAAAACCATAACCAAACGATCTTCTGAGTAACTTTGTAAATAAGCATTATGTGAATTAACCCAGTCTGAGATTTCACCTAATATTTGTCCTCTGATTGTTGATTTTTCTTGAACATCAAATTTTTTAAGTGATTCTTCAAGATTATCAATCATTATTATTCCAATAGCAGTAATTTTTTCATAATAACGTTTTGATAATTCTTCTCTTTGTGTATCATCAAAGAAATATAATAGTTTATTATCAGCATTATGTGTAACTGCAAAAAATTTATCATAGGCTTTAACTGTAAAGCTAGGTGTTTTTTCTCTAATTGTATCGATTATTCCATCACGAATAGTATTTAGTGATAAATCTACAAGTTTACTTTGGAAAATACTTTTAGCAAATCTATTAGCCCATTTTATTTCAAAGTCTTCATCATAAACTATTATACCTATTGGCAATTGGTTAAATGCTTCGTCTCCAGCTTGGTTAACGTGATAAGAAATTCCGTTCCATACTTCTAAACGGTTTTCTAACCATTTAATTTTCTTTTTATTATTTCTATATAAAAACAGCATGAAAAATATTGCACTAATTAATAGTGAAATCACTCCTGCGGATAATAAGATAATTTGGACTATATTGTTTTTATATTCTACAGCATTAAAATATAATAAAACAATACATGCTGCTAAGGAAACAAGTGAAACAGTAAGTTTACGCATAATATCACCAACTTCATTTTATTATACCAATTTATTAAAATCATTACAATAAAAAGACATATTTAAATATAAATATTTAACTAAATTAAGATAAAAAAAGAACTTCAAAATGAAGTTCTAAATTTCTATTCTTTTACGAATGGTAATAATGCCATATGGCGAGCACGTTTAATAGCAATAGCTAATTTTCTTTGATATTTTGCAGATGTACCAGTTACACGACGAGGTAATATTTTTCCTCTTTCAGTAATATATTTTTTTAATAAATCTACATCTTTGAAATCTATATGCTCAATTTTGTTTTGTGTAAAATAACAAACTTTACGACGTCTACGTTGGTTGTTATTGTTACGGTAACTTTTTTCGTTTTGCATGATGTCCTCCTGTTAGAATGGCAAATCGTCTTCTGCTACGTCAACATTAAATGATTCCTTTTCAAATGAAGAATCAGGACTATAGCTTTGTTGTTGATAATTTGCTTGATAATTGTTAAATCCATTATTTTGTTGATAACTTGGATTGTTAATTTGTCTTGGTTGATTTTGTTGATAATTTTGATTGACAGCTTGAGGTTGATTTGGATCACGAGGTTGTAAATTTGTAACAGACTCACAAACAACTTCTGTAACATAACGCATTTGATTATCTGTTTGTGATTGATATGATCTAGTTTGAATTCTTCCTTCAACACCAATCATATAACCTTTTTTCACATAGCGAGATAAAAATTCTGCATTATTTCTCCAAGCAACACAATTAATGAAATCAGCTTGTCTTTCTCCTGAATTATCTTTTATTCCACGGTCAACTGCAACAGTAAATGCTAATGTAGCAATACCAGTTGATGTGTATTTAATTTCTGGATCTTTTGTAATTCTTCCGACTAATACAACATTATTAATCATAGAAAATACCTCCTAATTATCTTTCGTCTACAACAACAATGTGACGAACGATGTTTTCATTATAACCAACAATACGATCAAATTCCGCAACTGCAACTGGTGTAGCTTCTACTGAAAGCCAAACATAGTATCCTTTGCGTGCATGATTGATTTCGTATGCTAATTCTCTAATACCCCATTCTTTACATTCTAAAACTTTAGAAGCATTGCTTGTAAAAATTGCGTTTGTTTCCGCAACAACATTTTTAATTGCTTCAATAGCTAGATCTGCACGAACGATGTACATAACTTCATATTTATTCATATCGATTGCACCTCCTTATGGTCTGTGGCCTACTTTTAAAAGTAAGCAAGGGGCATTTTTTCAAATGCTATAATATTCTATCATAAAACAATATTTTAATCAATAGAATCTATAATATTTCAATTAAATAATTTATTGCAAATTTTACTGACTCTTCTCTTACTTTATTTCTTCCTAAATCGCCAAAATAAACTTTTTTTGTGTAGCATTCGTTTTCTATACAAAAACCAAAACAAACAAGTCCAACTGGTTTTTCTACGCTTCCACCCAAAGGTCCGGCTATACCGGTTATTGATACACCTATATTAGCCTTAGCTGCCTTAGCGATTCCTATTGCCATTTCTTTAGCAACCTCTTCACTTACTGCCCCAAATTCTTTTAGTGTTTCTTCTTTTACGCCTAAATATTTAATTTTTGCTTCATTTGAATAGGTCACTATTGATTCATTAAATACTTTTGAAGCATTTGAAACTTCTACTATTGTTGAGGCTAACAGTCCACCAGTACATGACTCAGCAAATGAAATACTCATTTTCTTTTCTATTAATATGTCAACTAGTCTTTTATTCATTATCCTTTATTTCCTTTAGTGGTGCTGAATTTCGTAATATTTCTAAAACATTTTCACCGAATTTCAATATTTTATGATTTTTAAGTTCTATTTCAATTATATTTTTATATTCAAGATTTGAAAGAGCTAATGAATATTCTTTATAATCATAATTATGAATAAACATTGTATCAATTTTTTTTACCAATTTATAACTTTCTATCTCTTGTAGTTTAAAAATAAGCGGCTTATTATCAACGGCTTTAGGATCAATTACTTTTAATATCCTATGTATTTTAAGACCATCTTTATATTTGATTAATGAGTATTTTGTTTTATTTAAAAAGTCATTATAACAAATAAAGTTATATCCATCAGATATAAACATAATTGTATCTTTTGATAAATGATTGCTTGTATTAGGAATATTTGCAGTTAAAAATATCTTATATCCTTCATAGTTAGATAATTTTTCTCTATATATTTGATCAATTAAATGAAAGTATTCTCTTATCCTATCATTAAAGGGATTTTTCTTATCAAAAAAAAATGCTAAAAGAAGATAGGTGATAGGTAAAATAAATAAATACGGAAATACTTTATTGTCAAAGAAAAGAAAAGGAAGAATACATAAAAACAAAATCATGATAGCATGTACAAAAAATAAAATTTTTCTTTTAAGTGACATTTTACTTCCTAGTTCTTCAGCTAAATATTTTATTTCTTTTTCAGTAAGTTCTAAGTTGTTTTTTATTTTATCAAATATATCCTTTAGCATTAGTTCACTTCCTACTCTTTTACATAGCTATTTTCAAAATTAATAATAAGATTATAATTTTCATTTTCTAATTTTAATATTGCTAATAACTCATTATAAATTTCATCTTTTTTAATATTTGTCTTATATGGTAAGACCATATCAAAAATTATGTTTTTATTAGTATACCCAGTTACAATTCTAAAATCATGAATTGATAATAAGGGACTTATTTCAAAAACTTTATTTACAATCTTATCTTTTAAATATGCCATTAGTTCGCACTTAGTATCAACTGGATCCATATGAATAACAAGTTCAACACCAAATGTCTTTTTGATATCATGCTCAATATTATCAATTATTTCATGAGATTTAATAATACTTACATCGGCAGGAACTTCAACATGTATACTCATAAATTTTGTAGTAGGTCCATATATATGGCATACAGGATCATGTATACCAATAACTATCTCATCATAGTTTTTAATTGTATCAATTACTTTTTTTACAAATTCATGATCAACAGAAATCCCGATTAGTGGGTTTGTTGTATCTTTTATAAGTTTAATACCAGCTATAAGAATAAATAGTGAAACGAAAACTCCAAGATACCCATCGATAATTATATTAGGATATAAATATGTAATTATCGATCCTATTAAAATTACTGTCGTTGTTATTATATCATTTCTTGAATCTGAAGCAGTTGCTTCTAAAGCAACGGAGTTAATTAATTTAGCAATTTTATAATTAAAAATCATTTGCCAAACCTTTATTAAAATAGAAACAACTAAAACAATAATTGTCAAAAGGTTAATTGTTGTAGCTGAAACATTAAATATTTTCATAACTGATTGATATAAAAAATGTCCACCAACCATTATTATTATTATACTAATTATTAATCCTGCGATATATTCAATTCTTTCGTGTCCATAAGGATGTTCATCATCTGCTGGCATTCCTGATAATTTAAAGCAAATTAGATTAATAATAGAACTACCCATATCAGAAAGATTATTTATTCCATCTGCTATTATACTAATACTGCCACTAATAATCCCGATTATCAATTTAAAAGAAAATAAAATAACATTAG
>JAVBOS010000143.1:0-4488 GCA_031550255.1 Anaeroplasmataceae bacterium
TAAAATTGTTAGAAAATATTTATAATATTAAGTAACACAGCTGGTTAAGAATGAAAAAAGGTCATTAATTACCTGTGTTCAAAAATAGCCCTAGACTTGTTGAACACACCGATTATTTAGCCATATTTCACGTTAGAAGAATGTACATATAAATTTTACAATAATAAAACCACAACTTGTTACATTACATAACAAATTGTGGTTTTATTCATTTTAAACTATTCCAAACCTTCCTTAATCCCATTAATAAACCTAACAATCTTTTCATCACAACCCTTAATATAAAAAAAAGAAGTAGAATCTGAACTAACAATCTCAAATTCCACTAACTTATTTTTATAACATTTAATTAAAACATCAAATAAATCCAAATATAAGTCATTAATTACAATACCATTATTATAATTAAGACCTAATAAATAATCTAAAGAAACATTAAAATATTGTGCTAAAATAATAATCTTATCAATAGAAATAAAAAAAGGAGTATCAAGACTTTCAAGGCTTTGTAATTATCTCCTACTAATAATACCCTCGTCTTCTAAAGTAATCTTCGATATTTCTCTAGTAAGACGAGTTTTTTAATAATATAATAGCGCTAAATTAAAAAAGGATTATTAGAGTATAATTACTTTAATAATCCTTTATCTTTTAATATATTATATTTGTCTAAAAGTTCACCAAAACGTTGATAATGTATTACTTCACGTTGTCTTAAGAATGATAATGGTGCTAAGATATCCTTATCATCTGTCATATTCATTAAATGCTCATAAGTTACTCTAGCTTTTTCTTCAGCCGCTAAGTCCTCAGTTAAATCAGCAATTGGATCTCCGGTTACTGCATATAACGTTACACTAAATGGTACACCATTGGCGTCTGTTGGGAAGAAGTTATATCCATGTTCTGTATACATTGCTTCTAAACCATTAGCTTTAAGTTCTTCAAATGTTGCTCCTTGCATTAATTGATACATCATTGCTGATAGTATTTCAATATGAGCCATCTCTTCAGTACCTATTTCTGTAAGAAGAGCTTTACCTTCATCAGTTGGCATAGTATATCTTTGGTTTAGATAACGTAGTGATGCACCTAATTCGCCTGCAAATCCACCGATTTGTGTGATAAGTATTTTTGCAAATCTTAAATTTTTAGTTTTAATGTTTACGGGAAACTCTAAATGTTTTTCATATTTCCACATTATGATCTCTCCCAAGGCCATGGATTTTCAATATAAGTTGCCACATTATTTGGACTAGTTGAAGTAAGAGCATTAAATTTATTTTCGTAATAGTAACAAATTTTCTCTTTCTCTTTGTTAACTTTAGTTAGGTATTCACGACATTCAGCATTATCTTTATGCGTACATAAATAAAGTGATAATTCAATAGAAGCAAAGTTATAAACCATTAATAAATGTTCTATTTGTTCTTTTTCAGAATTAGTATTTATTACTGTTGTTTCATACTTATATGGAATATATAAGTTTTGCCAAATTGATCCTCTGGCGAATCCTTTTTCAAAATCTTGTAATATATCAAAAGGTTGATTTTCTATTTTAGCTTGTGCTAATTTCATTTTTCCACCTCATTTTATATTATGTAAATAAGAATATTTTGAATGTATGATTGACTATAAAATATTGTATGTTATACTAATAATAACAATATATAGGGGTATAATCTATGGATTTAAGAAAACTTATTGAAAACATGGAACAAGAAGGATATGTCGATGAAAGACGTTTAATTAGTACTGCATATACAGATGAAAGAGAGTATACTAAAAAACAGTTTAATTTATTACTTTTTATTATTGCTTTATTTTTTGGATGGATAATTGTTTCTTCAAGAAGAAAAAAAATTGAAGGAGAAAATATTTTACCTCCAACTGTAATAATTTCTTTATGTAATGGTATTCTTTATATTTTATCGACTTACAATAATGGAGAAATTATCAAAGTTCATTATCAATATGAAATGAAAAATCTTAGGATAGAACAAAAAGAAGATTATCGTAATGTAGAATTGTACTTACAGTATGTGATATATGATAAATCTGTAAACAATAAAAAAGGTATTACATTTTTTATACCATATAGATCTACGACAAATACTTTTTTCAAATATATTATGACCGGAGTAATTGAAGAATTAATCATACCTGTAGAAGTAGTTAAACAAGAAGTTAATATATCAAAATTAAAAGGAATATTTTCTGAAATAGAATAAAAAAAACTACCAACTTTGGTAGTTTTTAATTATTATTCTTCTGAAATTGCAGATACAGGACAAACTGGTTCACATGCTCCGCAGTCAATGCAAACATTTGGATCTACGACCATGATATCTCCTTCGCTGATTGCGTCAACTGGACATTCACTCATACAAGCCCCACATGCTAAACATGCATCACTAATTTTTCTAGGCATACTTGATTCCTCCTCATTAAATGATACTATTATTTTAACATAATATGAAAAAAAGTAAATAGTATTTAATTATTTGTTGTATTTTATGAATATTTTTAGTAAAATATATCTAGTTATACGAGGAGTGATTATAATGGTAGCATGGTATGTAGCATTGGTAATAGGTTTATTAGCAATAATTGCAGGATTAGTTATTGGTTTTTTTGTAACAAAAACTATTTTCCAAAGACAATTAAAGAAAAACCCTCCAATAAATGAAAAAATGATACGCGCAATGTTCCAACAAATGGGACGTACACCTTCAGAAAAACAAGTAAGAGCTGTAATGCGTTCAATGGAAGAAGCAAAATAAAAAACTAGCAAAGCTAGTTTTTATTTTTTTCTTCTTCTTTTTTTTTCTTTTTAAAATTATTTTCTGTTCCATTTAGTAATCTTTTATAGTTGTTTTTATGCTTGTAAATAATTAGTCCACCAAGTACAAAATATATTAAACAAACGAACCAACCTGGTTTACCTAGTAATAAATTGTCTTCTAAACCAATGAAATTTAGAATAACCGCTGATGTAAAGACAGTAATTGTGGCAAATGTAGAACCTAATGAAACATAACCAGTTGAATAAATTGTTATTAAAAATACAATTAAGCATAATAATGCAGGAATAGGTGTTAAAGATAACACAACTCCTAAACTACAGGCAACGGCTTTTCCACCTTTAAATTTTAAATAAATAGGTAATACATGTCCTAAAATAGCTGTTATACCAAATATTATAACAAAGTGTTCATAAGGAAACTCCCAAACACCTAAAGGGCCTAAAATATATTTTACAACAATAATCATATGCGCACCTTTTAGTACGTCTAATATAAATACTGTTAAACCTATTTTTTTACCTAAAACACGTATAGCATTTGTAGCACCTATATTTTTGCTACCATGTTCTCTTATATCAATATTTTTTGTTTTTAAACCTACAATTAACCCGATTGGAATAGAACCAATAAGATATGCTATTATTAATAAAACAACAGTTATAAAAGTAGGATTATTTAAAACTGATAACAACATAATATCACCTCAAATTCACTAATAAATTATACTAAAAAAATATTTAAATAACAATCTTTTTCTAAAATATATCAATATTACTTATTCTATATAGAATAATATAAAATAATTTTAATTTGTTATCATAAAAAAACTATGTTATAATTAAAAAGTATAAATAGGTAAAGGAGTTTTATGATGCCTAAAAACGAATATGGTGATTCATCTATTCAGATATTAGAAGGACTAGAAGCTGTTAGAAAAAGACCAGGTATGTATATCGGTTCAACTGACGCAAGAGGGTTACATCATTTAATTTGGGAAATTGTTGATAACTCTATTGATGAAGCTTTACAAGGTTATGGAAAAGAAATAACTGTCCAAATTAATAATGATAATTCAATTTCAATAACTGATAATGGACGTGGGGTACCTTGTGGGAAACATGTAAGTGGTAAAAATACAATGGAAATAATTTACACTGTATTACATGCAGGTGGTAAATTTGGTGGAGATAGTGGGTATAAAGTATCCGGAGGATTACACGGTGTAGGGGGAAGTGTAGTTAACGCCTTAAGTTCACATATGGAAGTTATTTCTAATCGTGATGGTAAATCACATAAAATAACTTTTACTAATGGTGGTAAAAATATTTCTAATGTTCAAATAATAGGTGAAACTAAAAAGACAGGAACTACGGTTACTTTTAAACCAGATGCTTCCATTTTTTCAACTACATTAATAAATTATAATACTGTAAGAGAAAGAATAAGAGAATCTGCTTTTTTAATTAAAGGGTTAAAAATGAATGTCATTGATAAAAGAAATGGTCAAAGTGAAACATTCTGTTATGAAAATGGTATTTCTGAATATGTTGAACTTTTAAATGATGGAAAAAAACCACTGCATAATTGTGCTTTTTTCACAGGTGCAGTTGATAAAATCGAAGTAGAAGTTGCCTTGCAATTTGTTGATGAATATAGCGAAACATTAGTTTCGTTTGTTAAC
>JAVBOS010000039.1:0-9990 GCA_031550255.1 Anaeroplasmataceae bacterium
AAAGTTACAATTGATGCAATAAAAACGAATGCTCAATTAACTGCACAAGAAAATGCAGCAACGTTAGCAACTGCAAAAACAACTGCCATAAGTGCATTAGGTGATTATAAAAATGCCGCTAATTATAGAACAGCAGAACAAGCTTTATTAGAAACAGCAATTACTAACGGTACAACTGCTATTAATGCTGCAACTGATCAAGCAGGAATTGATTCTGCATTAGCAGCTGCTAAATTAGTTATTAATGCTATCAAGACTAAAGCAGCATATGAAGAAGAAGAAACAGAATATACTGTAACATTCAATTCAAATGGTGGTTCTACTGTAGCAAATGCAACTATTGCATATAATGGAAAAGTAACTAAGCCTGCTGATCCTACTAAAGATGGTTATTCATTTGTAGGATGGTATAAAGAAGCTGCATTAACTAATGTATATGACTTTAATACTGAAGTTACTGCAAATGCTACTTTATATGCTAAGTGGACATTTACAGGAGCTGGATTAGTCTCAAAACCAGTTGTATATGCAAATGATTTTTCTGATTCATCAGAAGTAATTGGTACACAAGCATCTGAAGGATCATACTATTATACAACAAGCAAAGAACCTGAAAGTGCAGCAAACATATCAACTGTTATTGAAAATGGAAAATTAGTTGTTAAAGATACTGATGCGAAAGCAGCTAATCAAACTTATTTAATTAATACATTAAATCCAGGTATGGTTAGTATTTATTTAGAAATCTCAGGTACAACTAATAATGGTTCATGGTCATGGGTGACTTTAACTGACTTAAACGGAAGATATTTTGATATAAGAACAACTGGTACAGGAAAAATGGGATATACTGTTAATGGAACCCAATCAACAGAATCTGTTAACTTTGCAGCTAATGATGTATTAAATGTTAAAATTGATGTAAATACTTTAACAGGTGAATTATCTTTATCATTAGTTAATGGATCTAATAAACTAGAAAAAACAAGTATTCAATCAGGATTATATGGATTTAAATCTATTCAATTCAAAACTGCAGATTCAGCGACAAATAGAAATTTATCAGTAGATAATTTAGTAATTGGATTTGAAGAAGCTGCATTAGCTGGTATTAGAACTAAATCTGCAGAATTATTAGATGCAGCTAAAGCAGCTTATACAGAGGCTGATTATTCAACTTCAAACTGGAATACACTTGTTGCAGCATATAATACAGGAGTAAGTGCGTTAGAAACTGCAACTACAACAGCAGAAGTTGTGTCAGCACAAACTACAGCGATTGCAGGAATGAAAAATATTCTTAAATCTATCGTAAAACCTACTTTATCAAAATCAGGTAATGTAATATCATGGTCAGCAGTAACTGATGCAGTTTCATATCAAGTTTATATTAATGGTGAAGCTGTTGGAGAACCTCAAACAACATTATCATATACATTTACTGGTACAACTGCTGGAACACATTCGATTCAAGTAGTAGCAGTTGCTGATGGAACTACAAAAGCTAATAGTAATTTATCTGATGCTCAAAATATTGTTATATTACCAACATTAGCAACTCCATCTGGATTTGCTGTAAGTAGTGGTGTATTATCATGGACTGCTGTTACAGATGCAACAGGATATGTAGTAACTGTTAATGGTGTTGCACAAGATGAACAAACTGAAAATACATTTACATTATCTACAACTCCAGGTGTATATGCAATTTCTGTAGTTGCAAAAGGAGTTTCTACTACTCATAATAATAGTGCTGCATCGTCAGCAACTAATTATATTGTAGATGGAAAGATAGCTACTCCAACATTAACACAAGATGATAATGTAATTTCATGGACTGCAATTAATGGAGCTAAAGGATATATTGTATATGTAGGATCAGATGCACAAGCAGAACAAACAGGTACAACATATACAGTTTCAAAAGATACTTTAGGTACTTATGTAATAACTGTAGTAGCAGTTGCTGATACTCAATATACGGGATTAGAAGATAGTCTTGCATCAACTTCTAAAACAGTTCTAATATTAGAACAACTAGCTAAACCAGTGGTTGCAAAGAATGAAACTACAATTTCATGGGCTGCAGTAGCTAATGCCGAAGGGTATGAAATCTATTTTGGAGATAAATTAGTTCAAGAACTTGCTTCATCTGTTTTAAGTTTTGATATATCAAATATTGTAGCAACACCTGCTTCATATAATGTTACAGTAGTAGCTGTTGGTAATGGAACATCATATTCTGATAGTGATGCATCTTCTGATGAAGTAGAATATATAGTTACAATTGCTCTTACTTCACCTATAATAAGTGCATCAGATAATGTAATATCATGGCAAGCAGTACCACATGCTACAGGATATATAGTATATCTAGGAGAAGATGCTCAACCTAAGCAAACAACATTAACATTTACACTTAATGCTACAGCATCAGGAAGTACAACAATAACAGTTAAAGCTATTGGTAATGAAGCGGAATATTTAGATAGTAGTTCTTCAAATTCTATAACTATTACAGCAACAGTTCCTACAACTTATACAAAAGCATCGGATGTTACATTTACTAAAACTACGACAGGAACATTTACACCAGCAATTTCTAATGCATCAGTTACATTAAAAACTATTAAGGATACTTCTCAAACATATGATAGTGTAACGTATACACAAGGAATTAAATTAGCTGCAAATACTAGTGATAAATTTACAATTGTATTGCCTGCTAAATATAAAGTTACTTTCTTAGTGCTTAATACTTCTTCTACAGCTCATACTGCTACATTTACGTCTGGAAGCAACACACTTCCAATAGATTTAGGTAAAAGTGCATGGGGAACAGTCTCACTTGAATTACCAGCTGGGACGCACGAATTTTCAACTACAACATCTAAAGAAATTACAATATATAAAATTACATTAGAAGCTAAAGTAACAACATACAGTTCTAATATAGAATCTGTTTCAACATTAGAAGACTTAAATACAAAATTAGCAGATACGAGTGTTGATTACATTAAATTAACTTCTAACATTACCACAGACACTGCTATTAAAGTTTTAAGAAGTCTTACTCTAGACTTAAATGGACATAATATTCTATTTACTGGTGAAGATGATCTTCATTTAGGAAGTAAAGATACTGATGCTGCAGGAGATACAGTAAATATTTCATTAATTAACTCTTCATCAACAAAATCTACTGTGACAGCAGAATTAGACTATGCTTTATTTATTCGTGGAATTTGTATGAATGTTAATATTCAAAATATTGATTTTGTTGGACGTTATGGTGGTATTGTAACTAATGGAACATTTAAAACTACTACAACTATTGTAAATGCAGTTAACTGTAATTTTACTGGAAGCGAAGAAGCAGGAGCATATTTTGCTGGTAACTATACGTTTAATTTCGTAAGCTGTGAATTTACAGGATATACTGGTATTTACTTAAAATCAGGTAACTATTTATTTGACGATTGTACAATTACAGGTACAGGAGCAAAATTAGAACCATCACATTATGGAAATGGATATAACGAGACTGGTGACGCTCTAGCTATTAACTCTGCAACTGGATACGCTCAAACATTAAATGTTAAACTTTCAAATTGTACTATCTCTAGTACATATGGATATGCGGTGCATCAATTTGCAACTGCAGCTACTGGATTAACTGCTACAACATACTCAAAAATTTTTGTTGTTGATTGTAATTTAGATGGACTAGACGTAGAATAAAATACTTTTAAAAGATGAATTGCTCACATTTTGAGCAATCATCTTTTTTTCATATACATTGAAAAATTGTAAATAATAATATATAATATTAGTGCTTAAGGGACCTTGATGGCCTAAAAAGAAAGGGAATTATATATGAAAAAGAATAATGTTTTTGAATTAGTAGCAATGTCTACGCTGCTTGCTATTATAATTGTTTTACAGTTGATATCTGGTTTTATAACTATTAATGGTGTATCAATTACACTTGCTTTAATCCCAATTGTAGTTGGAGGAGTATTGTTTGGTCCTAAAAAAGGAATTATATTAGGAACAGCTTTTGGATTAGTAGTTTTAATACAAAGTATTGTTGGTGTAGAACCAACTGGAGCATTATTATGGAATATTAATCCAGTGTATACACTAATAATAATTATGTCTAAAGCAATTTTAGCTGGATTTGTTCCTGCAATAGTTTATAAGTCGTTAGCAAATAAAAATAAAATACTTGCTATAATTGTAGCATCAATATTAGCTCCAATTGTTAATACAAGTATGTTTTTAATAGGTATGTTTACATTCTTCTATAACGTATTACAAACTTGGGCAGCAGGAGAAAATGTAATTATATATGCATTAACATTTTTAGTTGCAATTAATTTTATTGTAGAGTTTTCAATTAATACAATTTTATCACCCGTGATAGTAAGAATTGTTAAAGTAATTAGAAAAGAAGAATAAAATTATGGTAGTATTAGTTGATATTGGTAATTCTAATATAGTGTTAGGATTATATCAAAATGAAAAAATTGAAAAAATATTACGTTTAAAAACATTTGTTGATAAAACAAGTGATGAATATTATGTAATTATTAATGGTATATTAGGAAATATTAAAATTGATAATATAATTATTAGTAGCGTTGTTCCTATTGTTACAAGTGCACTTAGAAAAATGTTTCAGAACTATTATAATATCGATCCAATTATTTTAGGTGTTGGAACAAAAACTGGAATAAGTTTAAAAGTTGATGATCCAAAAACAGTAGGATCTGATTTAATATGTGATGTAGCTGGCTCATTAACTATTTCTAACGAATGTTTGATTATTGATATGGGTACTGCAACAAAATTCATTTATACGAAGAATAATGCCCTTTTAGGAGTAAGTATTGCCCCAGGTGTATCAATTTCTATGAAAGCCTTAGTTAGTAGTGCTGCACTATTACCAAATATTGAACTATCTGCACCTAAAAAAGTATTAAATAATAGTACTATTCCATGTATGCAATCAGGAATTATATATGGTTCATCGGCAATGATAGATGGAATGATTGATTTAATTAAAAAAGAAGTTAATAATGATAATTTAATTGTAGTTGCTACTGGTGGTTTAGCAAAACTTATTATACCTTTATGTAAAAATAAAATTATTATTGATGATAACTTGGTTTTAAATGGATTAGTTAATATATATAAAAAGAATATTTAGACACCAATTTTATTGGTGTTTTTATTTACATTAAAAGATTTTTGTTTTATAATAAATCATATTAAAAAAAGAGGTATATGTATGATTAGAGTTGGAATATATGGTTATGGTAACTTAGGACGTGGAATCGAAAGCGGAATAAGACAAAATAAAGATATGGAACTTGTTGCTGTATTTACTAAAAGAGACCCAAGTACTGTTAAAATACAAACACCAGGTGTTAATGTTTATCATGCTGATGAAGCATTAAATATGACAGATAAAATTGATGTATTAGTATTATGTGGTGGTTCTAAATCAGATTTACCTGAACAAACACCACAACTAGTTAAATATTTTAATGTTGTTGATAGTTTTGATACACACGCTAATATTAATCAACATTTTGATAATGTTAATAAAGTAGCCTTAGAATCAAAAAAAATCGGTATTATATCAGTTGGATGGGATCCAGGTATGTTTAGCATTAATCGATTATATTCTGAATCTATTTTACCAAATGGATCTAACTATACATTTTGGGGAAAAGGTGTTTCTCAAGGGCATAGTGATGCGATTAGAAGAGTTGAAGGTGTATTAGATGCTAGACAATATACAATTCCAATTGATAAAGCTTTAGAAGCAGTAAGAAATGGTAGCAATCCTAAACTTGTAACAAGAGAAATACATTTAAGAGATTGTTATGTAGTGGCAAAAGAAAATGCTAATTTAGCTCAAATCGAACAGGATATTAAAACAATGCCAAATTATTTTGCAGATTATGATACTACTGTTCATTTTATATCACTAGAAGAATTAAAAGCTAATCATTCAGGTATTCCACATGGTGGATTTGTGATTCAAAGCGGTAAAACAGGATTTAACTTAGAAAACAATCATATTATTGAATATAGATTAAAACTAGATTCAAATCCTGAATTCACTTCATCAGTTATGTTGTCATATGTAAGGGCAGCATATAAGCTTAATAAAGAAGGACAATTTGGTTGTAAAACGGTATTTGATGTTGCTCCAAGCTATTTATCAAGTAAAACAAGTGAAGAATTAAGAAAAGAATATTTATAAAAACTATCTACTGATAGTTTTTTATTTAAAAGATTTGACATTTTTTTTATTAATGATAAAATATATATAATAGCTATGAATAGAAGAGTAAATTATAAATTTAGTTTAAGAGAAATATCGGTTGGTGAAAGATATTACAAATTATAATTGAAGGTAGTCTAGGAGCTGCATTTATGAAGTAATAGTAGTTTATGCCGGATAATCCCGTTATAGAGTAGAGAGTCTAACAATTGTTAGAAATTAAGGTGGTACCGCGTTTATGACGTCCTTTTATTAGGATGTCTTTTTTTATTTTTAGGAGGTGTTAATATGTATTTAGTCGGAGATAGAATAATTATTAGAGATTTTTTATTTGAAGATGTAAATGATGTGTATGAATATTCTAAAAAAGAATATATTGGTCCACAAGCTGGTTGGAAACCACATGAAAGTAAAGAAATTACTAGGCATGTCATCTCTGGTTATATAATCAATAATGAATCTTTTGCTATTGTATTAAAAGAAAAGAAAAAAGTTATTGGAAATATAAGTATATATTTAACAACTTTTAGAAAAAAAGTAAAAGCTTGTGAATTAGGATTTGTCTTAAATGATAAATACTGGGGATATGGTTTTATGACAGAAGCCGTCAAATTGGTTTTAAAATATGTATTTGATATTTTAAATGTTGAAATAGTCAGTGTTGGACATTATACAACAAATTTAAAAAGCAAAAAAACAATTGAAAATTGTGGTTTTACTTTTGAAGGAATTTTTAGAAAATATAAAAGAATATATAATGGTGATTTAATAGATGCTGCTATGTACTCGATGACAAAAGAAGAATATGAAGATAAGTATAGGAAGGTAAATATATGAAAAAAGAATTAAAACCAAAATACGATCCAAAAGAAGTTGAAGAAGGAAAATATGATTTTTGGCTAGAAGGAGATTTCTTTAAAGCTGGAGATAAAACAAAAGAACCGTTTACTATAGTAATTCCACCACCAAATGTAACAGGAAAGCTGCATTTAGGTCATGCATGGGATACATCTATTCAAGATATGATAATTAGACGTAAAAGGATGCAAGGATATGATGCATTATGGTTACCAGGAATGGATCATGCAGGTATTGCTACCCAAGCAAAAGTAGAAGAAAAATTACGTAAGCAAGGAATTAGTCGTTATGATTTAGGAAGAGAAAAATTCTTAGAAGTTGCCTGGGATTGGAAAAAAGAATATGCCTTACATATTAGAAACCAGTGGGCAGCCCTAGGATTATCTTTAGATTACTATAAAGAAAGATTTACGCTTGATGAAGGATTAAATGACTCTGTTAATCATGTATTTATAACTTTATACAATAAAGGATTAATCTATCAAGGTGAAAGAATAATTAGCTGGGATCCACACGCTAAAACTGCTTTAAGTAATATTGAAGTTGAATATAAAGATATTGAAGGAGCTTTTTATCATTTTACATATCCATTTGTAGATGGCAATGGTGGAGTTGTTGTTGCAACTACTCGTCCAGAAACAATGTTTGGGGACCAAGCAATAATGGTTCATCCTGATGATTCTAGATATAAAGATTTAATTGGTAAATTAGTATATATACCAGGAACAGATAAGAAAATACCTGTTATCGGTGATAGTTATGTTGATATGGAATTTGGGACAGGATGTGTAAAGGTTACACCTGCTCATGATCCTAACGACTTTGAAGTAGGAAAAAGACATAACTTAGCTATGCCTTTATGTATGACAGATGACTCAAAAATGAATGAATTAGCTGGAAAATATATAGGAATGGATAGGTTTACATGCCGTAAGCATTTAGTTGAAGATTTAACAAATATAGGTTTAGTAGTTAAAGTTGAAAAAATGACTCATTCAGTAGGACATTCTGAACGTACTGGAGTAGTTGTTGAACCAAGATTAAGTAAACAATGGTTTGTTAAAATGGATGTTTTAGCAAAACAATTATTAGAAAACGATGAATTTAGTTTCGTTCCAGAAAGATTTAATAATGTTTTAGTTAGATGGATGGAAAATATTCAAGACTGGTGTGTAAGTCGTCAATTATGGTGGGGACACCGTATTCCTGCTTGGTATAATGCAGGAGAAGTAAAGGTACAATTAAACTGTCCAGGTGAAGGTTGGGTACAAGATGAAGATGTGCTTGATACATGGTTTAGTAGTGCGTTATGGCCGTTTAGTACTTTAGGATGGCCACATAAAACAGAATTAATGGATAAATATTATCCAACAAATGTACTAGTAACGGGATATGACATTATATTCTTCTGGGTAAGTAGAATGTTATTCCAAGGTATTGAATTTACAGGTAAAGCACCTTTTAAAGAAGTATTAATTCATGGATTAATAAGAGATTCTGAAGGACGTAAGATGTCAAAATCTTTAGGTAATGGTGTTGATCCATTTGATGTTGCTAATAAATATGGAACTGATTCACTAAGATATTTCTTAAATACAAATTCAGCTCCAGGTCAAGATTTACGTTTTGATGAAACTAAAATTGAAGCAAGCTGGAATTATTTAAATAAAATTTGGAATATTAGTCGTTATGTAATGATGAATATTGAAGGTTATACGGAAGTTGATATAACTAAAGCTAATCTAAATCTTGCTTCTAAATGGATCTTAAATAAATTTAATGCGGTAATCAAGGAAGTGGACTATAACTTTGATAAATATGAGTTTGGAGAAGTAGCTAGAAGCCTTTATAACTTCGTTTGGGAAGATTTTGCTAGTTGGTATGTAGAAATATCAAAAGTTGATTTAAATGATGTTAATGAAGAAAATAAAAATATTACTAAGAATGTTTTAGTTTATATATTAAAAGCTATTGTTAAGATGTTACATCCAATTGTGCCATTTATTACAGAAGAAATATATCAAACATTACCACATGAAGAAAAATCAATTACTATAGCACCTTGGCCACAATCAAATTCTTTATTTGAATTTGAAGATGATGCTACTTCATTTGAATTAATTAAAGAAATAATTGTGAGTATTAGAAATGAAAGAGCTAAAGCTAATAAGGCTCCAAGTGCAAAAATAAATATTACTTTACAAGCTAAAAATGAAGTTATAAAAAATAATTTATTAAATAATTTGAATTATTTAAATAAATTTACTAATCCACAAAATTTAATTATTCAAACTGATGAATTTAATTCAAAGGGAATGGTTATTGTAGTATTAAATGATGTTACAATTTATATACCAACAAATGATTTAGTCGATATTAAGGAAGTATATACTAAATTATTAGCTGAAAAAGAAAAACTAGCAAACGAATTACAAAGAAGTAGAAATATGCTTTCAAATGAATCTTTTGTTTCAAAAGCTCCTCAAGCGAAAATAGATGCTGAGAAAATTAAGCAAAAAGAGTATGAAGAAAAGTATGAAAGCGTATGTAAACATATAGAAAGTATTGAAAAAGACATTTAAATTGTCTTTTTTTTTAAACCTGACATATTTCGACAAATCTTGCTCTTTTTCATGGTGTATAATTTGGTCCAGGGTAGGTGAGATTTCATGAAAACTGTTAAAACATATTCTGGAATTGCTAAGTATAATAAAAAAACACATAGATTTAAGATAATTGAAATCAATAATAAAAAGGTTAAATCGAAAACTGATCTATCTAAAATTATTGATGTTAAAAGAATTGAAGAAGCGATAAAGAATAAGCAGACTGAG
>JAVBOS010000007.1:0-6646 GCA_031550255.1 Anaeroplasmataceae bacterium
TTTTCTAATATTTCACTAGTTTTGTTTTTCTCTTCAGTAATTTCCAATAATTTATGATAATTTGTTAAATGTTTCGTTTCTTCTATTGTTAGTTCTTCAATCTTTTTTTCCAAATTTTCTATTTCTTTTTCAATATTAAATAATTCATTTTTTTCTTTTTCTTCTTTTACTTCAATAAATGGATTTTCTAAATATTCACTAAATAAACCATTAAACTCTGAAATAATTCCATTATTAAAGATGTATAACTTATTACACACTTTGTCTAGAAAATATCTATCATGACTAACGATTAATACCGGTCCATGAAAGCTTTCTAAGTAATTTTCTAATATTTCTAAAGTATATATATCTAAATCATTTGTAGGTTCATCAAGGATTAATAAATTAGGATTTGTCATTAAAACTCTTACTAATTGTAATCTTCTTTTTTCTCCACCACTTAGCATCTTAACTTTAGAATATTGTTTTTCTCCATCAAATAAAAATCTTTCTAATAATGATTTCGCGCTAATAACTCCATCTAATGTTTCAATTTGTTCTTGTTGTTCTTTAATATAATCAATAACTCTTATTTCAGGGTCTAATAAATCTAATTCTTGTGAAAAATAACCAATCTTAAGAGTTTCACCTAATTCAATTATCCCGCTATCTAAAGTTTCTGATCCCATTATTATTTTAAATAAAGTTGATTTCCCCGCTCCATTATCACCAACAAAACCTACACAATCACTTCTTAATAATGAAAAATTAAAATAGTTAAATAATTGTTTATCTCCATATGCTTTTGACCCTTCTATTATTTCAATAGTTTTCTTACCAAGTCTTGTTTTAATTGTATTTATTTCAAATTTATCATGATTATTAAATTCTATTTCACTTAATTTATTAAATCTTTCAATTCGATCTTTATTTTTAGTACGTCTTGCTTCAACACCACGACTTATCCATTCATATTCAGTTCTTAACATTGATTTTAATTTTTGTTTAGCATGTGCTTCAGCTTGTAATCGTTCTTCTTTTAAAATTAAAAATTTAGAATAATTAGCATTATATAAATATGTTTTTCCAAAATCTAACTCTAATATTTTTTCGCATACTCTTTCTAGAAAATATCTATCATGCGTAACCATTATTAAACCTTTATTCCATTTTGTCAAATACTTCTCTAGCCACATAATCATTTCATTGTCCAAATGATTTGTTGGTTCATCTAATATTAAGACATCACAATATTTAACTAAGCAAATAGCTAATGCTAATCTTTTTTTCTCTCCACCACTTAAATTATCAACTAGTCTTTCATGATTAGTTAATTTAAGTTTATTTAAAATAGATTTAGCTTCATAATCATTAATAATATGTTCTTTTGTACTTAAAGACATTACAGCATTTATAATCTTAGTTCCTTTTTTAAACTGCGGGTCTTGTTCCAAATAATTTATTATCATATTTCCAGATTTTATAATATTACCACTATTAGGTTTTTCAAAACCACAAATAAGTTTTAAAAGAGTACTTTTACCAGTACCGTTAACTCCTACTATACCAATTTTATCAAAATCAGTAAATGATACATTTACATCATCCAATAAATATTTTTCAATATATTTAAATCTTACATTTTCAAAAGTAATAACCATAAAATCACCTATACCATTATAACACAAAAATATATTAAATTAAAAAAAGACTATCTATTGATAGTCTCTAATTTCAATTATTCGTGTTTATCGCCAACAGGTAAAATTACTTTTCCATATTCAGCGTTTAAAATTTGAGCACTTGCGTTATAAACAGCAGATAATCCACAAATTATTCCAAGCACACCAGCAATCTTTGTAATTAATGTAACTTCTGTAAACTTACCAAGTGCTAATAATAAGAATAATAATGTTAATGTTCCAAACACAACTTGTGTTGCACGGTTATGTTTTAAAGTTCCAATAAACATTACTCCTGTATATAGACACCACATTAATAAATAAAATCCCATTGATAAACTATCTACTGGTGCTGGTCCAAATTTTCCACACCAAATTAATACTAATGAAAACCAAAATGTACCATATGATACAAATGCTGTCCCAGCAAAAGTATTTCCATTTTTAAATTCAAATATTCCTGCGATTAATTGAGCTAATCCCCCTAAGCAGATTCCCATTGCGATAATTACCATTGATAAATGAATAATTCCTGCGTTTTCTAAGTTTAATAAAACTGTTGTCATTCCAAACCCTAATAGTCCTAATGGTCCTGGATTTGCTATTTTTTTAATATCCATATTCTACTCCTTGATATACCGCATAAAATATACCATAATTTTATAATTATGTAAATATGTTGATGTATTTAAACTGTGTATTATTAATTAAATTTTTATTTTTAAAAATTTAATTAAAGGTTTTCATATACTACATTTTATAGTATAATCAAAATATTGGAGGCGAAAAAATGTCAATGTTAAAAACAAAGTTGAAAGAATCGTTTTTTGCGGTTTTTCCATTAACAGCAATTGTTGTTGTTCTAGGTTTATTTGTTATTGATTTAAGTAACGAAAGTTTGATTGGATTTGTAGTTGCTTCTATTTTGTTAGTTATCGGAATGTCTTTATTTACACTGGGTGTAGATATTGCAATAATGCCAATTGGTGAATTAATTGGTTCACGCATTACTAGAACAAAGAAAATATGGTTTATATTAAGTGTTACTTTTATTACTGCATTAATAGTAACTATTTCTGAACCTGGTTTAACTGTTTTAGGCGCCCAGCTTTCTGAGGCCATTAATCCTTGGGTATTATTAATTGTAGTCGGAATTGGTGTAGGTATCTTTTTAGTTATTTCCGTTATTAGAACTGTTCTAGATATAGCATTAAGTAAAATACTATATATAAGTTACGGTTTATTATTTTTATTGGTTTTTTTATTAGTTATTTTAAATAAACAAAGTTTTATTGGCGTAGCGTTTGATGCTGGTGGTGCAGTTACCGGAGCTATTACAGTCCCATTTATAATGGCATTTGGAATTGGTATTGCTTCTATTAAAGGTCATGATGAGTCAAGCGATAGTTTTGGACTAATATGTCTTGGAGTAGTTGGTTCTATTATACTAATTACATTATTAGGATTGTTTTCTAAAGGAAATTTAAGTATTGATACAGATGCAATTATTCAATTTGAAATGAATGATTTTACTGATATTATTGGACAAACAATGATTGATGTTTTGATTCCACTTTCTATTATTTTAGGATTATTCACTCTTTTACAAATTTTTTTAATTAAAACACCATTAAGAAATTATTTCAAAATATTAATTGGTTCATTATATACATATATTGGTTTAGTAATCTTCTTGATTGGAGCAAATGCTGGATTTACTACTATTGGTAGTGAGATAGGTTATCTACTTGGGCAATTAAATGAATGGTTATTATTACCAGTCGGATTATTAAGTGGTTTCTTCTTAGTTGTTTCTGAACCAGCAGTTCAAGTTCTTGGCTCAAGAATCGAAGAAATAAGTGATGGAAGAATTAAAAAGAAATCGTTAAAGATATTTTTAATGTCTGGTGTTGGTGTTGCTATAGGGTTATCAATGATTAGAATAATTACAGGATTAAGCATTTGGTGGGTTTTAATACCAGGATATATTATTGCCTTTGCTTTAACATTAAAAGTCCCTAAAATATATACAGCTGTTGCATTTGACTCAGGGGGTATTGCAAGTGGACCAATGACTGCTTCTTTCTTATTACCACTTGCTTTAGGAGCATGTAATGCCGTTGGAGGAAATATTTTATTTGATGCTTTTGGTTTAATTGCTTTTGTATCGCTATCACCATTAATAACAATTCAGTTTTTAGGTCTTATATCTGAAATTAAAGCTAAAAATATTCCAACAACAAGTAATCTTATTGCTGATGATTATGAAATCATCGAATTGGAGGTTTAATATGAGTGAATCTTTAAAACTTATCGGTATTATTGTTAGACATGGAAGATCAAAAGAAATTACTGATATATTAGAAAAACATAATATAAAAATACATTTCATGTGTCAAGGTGTTGGTACAGCTCCCACACAATTAAGACAATTACTTGGACTTGATGATACTGAAAAAGATGTTTTATTCTTCGTTTGTCCTTTCAATAAATCAATGGACGTAATTAAAAATATTGAAAATGATTATTATGACAAAGGAATTTTATTTTCTATCAATTTAACAAGTGTTGGTGGACAAAATGCATTAAATATTTTGAAAGGCATGGTAGTATAGTATGGAAAATGTATTATTAGTTACAATTGTAGATCGTGGATATGCTGAAGTTGTTATGGAAACAGTAAGAGACCGTGGAGGAAAAGGTGGAACTATTCTTCATGGTAAAGGCTCTGGAACTAAAGAAATGGAAAAATTTTTCAATATTGTTTTACACGAAGAAAAAGAAGTTGTCTTAGTAGTTTGTTTAAAAGATTTAAAAAACACTCTTATGGATGGTATTTTAAGAAGTGCTGGTTTAGCTACTGATGCTCATGGTATATGTTTTACATTACCTGTTGAAGACTTTAAAATTCTAAGTAAAGATCATATTGAAGATAAAGAAAATAAATAATATAGAAAGTACTCAAAATTGAGTACTTTTTTAACACTTATTTGGGTTTATGCATATTATAATTTTGTATAAAGGGGATTATAATATGATTACAGATGAAAAGTATATAGTAAGTTCTTTAGAATTAAATTTATTTTTTGCTAGAATAATGAAAGAACATGCAATTTTTTTAGAAGCTGGATTTACGTCAAAAAATCTAGATTATATTAAAACTGCTGATAACTTCAAAATTGCTTTTGAAAGTATTTTATTATCTGCCGTAAAACTAAGTAATGGAATTATTAGTAATGAGGCTATTAATTCAAATGAACTAGTAACTAAGTACACCTTAGGAACGGAAGAAAAAACAGAAAAATTTACTGGTATAAATATTAATAAGGAAATTACACAACTTGAATCAAGACTTTATGGTAGTTTAAATCCAAACATTTCACCACAATTAAAAAATAGTGTTAAAAGATTAAACAACGAGGTAATAAATCTAGTTACTGAATTAATTGATTTTAAAACAAATATTTTAAACCATCAACTATCTTGTAATATGTTTACACTTAATTATCCATTATTAATCGAGCATATTCTTAGAGAAGCTAAACTATATAAAAGCCACTTAGAATCACTTGAAAATGGTAATGCTATTGATGACAATCTTTTAGCAACAGAATTATTTTGGGATCAAATTATGATGGAACATGCACAATTTATTAGAGGATTATTAGATCCATCTGAAGATGATTTAATAAAAACAGCTGATAATTTTGCAAATGAATACAAACAATTATTAATGGAAGCAAAACTAACCAATAACAACGCAATGCCAAAGTTGACCTATGATACAGTTGAAGAAACTTTGAAATTTAAAAATTTTAAAGATGTAGGAACAAAAGGAATTTCAGAATGTAAAATACGCAGTATAATTCTTCCGCTACTAGCTGATCACGTACTAAGAGAATCAAATCATTATTTAAAATTATTAAATAAAAGAATATATTAAAAAAACAGTTCTAATTTAATTAGAACTGTTTTCTTTTATTTAAGTATTATCTTAAGTCTAAAGTCTTAGCATCAGCATTATAAATCCATGTATTAGTTAAATCAAGTGCTAATACTTCCTTGAATATAGCATCAGATTTAAATACATCATTCATTGGAATAGCAAAACTTCCAACTTGTGCATTCATATCACTAAAACTTCCATAATTCACACCAAATTCATATACTCCAGTTCCAGTTGACATACGTCCAAGGATTGGGCTACCGTATTTATGGCAAGTATAATCATTTCCAGAAGTATCTCCAGGAACTTCAACTACTTGTTGAATATATATCATTTTAACATCACTTATACAATTTCCTATATAAAGGTTACCTTTACCTGCTTCACAAGCTCCAACGATACCTCCAGCATAATTCTTAAACGTATCAACAGTTCCTTTATAGTAACATTTTTTTACAACTACAAAATAAACTTCAAGATCATTTTTAATACGTCCAATAATACCACCAATGTTACCACCAGTATCTTTGTGATCTCCTATATTAGCTTTTACCATACAATTATCAACGTATAATGTAACTACTTTTGGATTTGTATCTTTTTGAACGTTTGCAATTAATCCACCAAGATATTTACCTGTAACAGCTAAAACTTGGTCAGCATCATTAACTAATGATACATTAGAAACATAGTTTACACCACCTGCTACTTGAGCAATTAATGCAGAAATACTTTCAGCACCAATGGCAGTTATATTCTTTAATTTAATATTATAAACACTTCCATCAATCATTTGACCAATTATACCAACTTTTTTAGCTGTATATAAGTTGTCAGAAGTTTTTGGACTAATAAATTTAATATTTTCAAAATTAACATTCATTATTGTACCACCAGATACCTTATAGAAAATATTTAAATTATTAACCATTGTAGTATCAGAATTTACAGTGATATTCTTTATTGTATGTCCATTTCCATTTAATACTCCGACAAATGATTTTTCATGTTTTTTCGCATCCCATTTAAAATCAGC
>JAVBOS010000005.1:0-8334 GCA_031550255.1 Anaeroplasmataceae bacterium
CGGTATTATGAAGATATGGGATTGTTGATTAGTGTTAGAAATGAGCAATACGCTTATAGAATGTATGATGAAAGCTCTGTAAAAAAAATAGAACAAATATTAATTCTTAGAAAGTTAAATATTAGTATAAAAGATATTCAAAGAATTTTTAATTCTCCAGGATCAGAAGTTGTTTTAGAAGTTCTTGGGAAAAAAGTGAAAAATATAGATGAAGAAGTATCTTTATTACAAGAATTGAAAGAAATTGTATTGGATTTTATTAACGATATTGAAAATAAAAATTTTACCAATAATGAAGATGTAAAATTGCTTTATAATAAAGCAAAAGATATAGAAACACATTTAACTAATATTGATTATATAGGAAAACCATCTAGTTTAAATCGACTACTTGAAATTACAGATAAATTAGATAAGAAAGTGCCAGATATAATGGTTGTTAGAGTACCAAAGTTTAGAGCAGTAACGTGTGGTATTCAAACTTGGGAAGATATGTTTAAACCAGGCGGTTATATGAATCAGCTGTGGCGTTATTTTCATTTATACAAAGATGTTATGTTTGATTGTAGAGACTTTTTGTTAATTAAAGATAATAAAGCAGAATGGGTTTGCGCTATTAAAGATAATGTAAATAAAAACGATGTTAAACCATTTGATTTAATTGATTTCCCTGGTGGTTTATATGCTATGGCAGTTAGTATTGATGAAGATGAAGAAAGTATTATTAAAGTACAAGAAAAAATATTTAAATGGTTAGATAATACTAATTTTGAACTTGATGAAAGTCGTGATATTATGTTTAATATGCCATTCTTAGATGAAAATAATGAATATGGCAATGATATAGAAAGAGGACTTGGTTATAAGCAAATGCAAAGATATGTTCCTATTAAATTAAAAAAAGGGTTTTAGAATAAAGGAGACTGCTTATGGCGAAAAACACTAAAGATGCAGTAAAGTTTTTAATAGATATATTACCAAATACATTTTTAGATAACTATTCAATCAAGGAAGTATTTAAAGACATTTCGAGTGACAAAAACATTCGAAATGGAGTAGTTGCTTTTAAAGAATTTTTATATAAGTTATATAACTATATTATTACGGATAATACTTTAAAAGAAAAACCGACTAGAGAAGTGCATGAGTTTATGGATAACAGTAGTTTACCTATTGATTTTCCTTTTCTAAATATTTTACAAAGCATTTTAGTCAACATAGGTTTTTATGGAACTTTATGTGATAATGAATCCTCAATATTAATAGAAGACTTTGAAGTTCTAACTATAATTGGAAATGCAAACATGAACTCTCAAGGAAAAATGCCACTTTCAAAGTTTATTGAAGGATTAAAGTATTTAAAACAATGTGGTATAAAATTTGATGGCATTGATTTAAATATGAAAAAACCAGACATGTCTAATACTAAAGTAATTAAGGTTTCATATCCTGATAATCAGTTAATGCTAATTGGACTAAAAACGATGGCGATTGCGCAAAAGAAACTAAGGATAAGCGGACATGAAGATTATTTTTTATGTTGTAATTATAAAGTTATAATGGCAGATAATTATGACTTAAATCTAGGATTTCAAGATTTCATTAATACATTAGATGTTTCTTTAAAAGATTTCGTTGTAAGTATACATAATAAATTACTTTTATCTGGTTTACGAGTAGAAATAGAACAAATAAAATATATGCGTTTTAGAATCACGTATTTTAATAAGAGTAAGGAGTTTTGCACATTTTCTGGTTCATTAAAAGGATACAGTTTTATTATTAAAGCAAATAATATTGCCAATTTACCTGAGCTTATAAAAGGATTTCATCCAGTATTACAAGAAAAAATTTCGAGAGGATTTGGCTGTTATAAGAAAACTGGCGGAGACCACTGCATTGGTGGTTGCCAGGGATACCGTTTCCCACTGAATGAATCATTTATTAATTTTAGTGATGATATTATGATTTGGATTGAAAATGAATTAACATATACAAAAAAGTAAAATAATTATTTTGAGAGTGGAGGAAGTTTTTATGAAAATCGGATGTAAAATAAAACTAGGGAAATATGAGTGGATAGTTCTAGATATTCAAGAAGATAAAGTGTTAATTATAACTGATGAGATAATAGAGCAACGCTCTTATCATAATGCTTATCAAAATATAACTTGGGAAGAATGCTCTTTACGCAAATATCTAAATAATGAATTTTATGGTAGTTTCAATGAAAGTGAAAAAGATAACATTATTTTGATTACTAATAAAAATCCTAATAATGAGTGGTATGGTACACCTGGAGGTAAAAAGACTCAAGATTATATATTTTTATTAAGTCTTGAAGAAGTATGTAAGTATTTTGGTGATAGTACTCATTTACTTTATAATAAAGGTAATAAGCAAAGATATTGGTTTGAAAGAAAAGATATTAATAATGAAAAGAGACTAGCTATACTACATGGAAGAAATGGATGCTGGTGGTGGTGGCTTAGATCACCGGGAAGAAATAATGTTAAAGCTGTATATATATTTGGTACCGATGGAAATATAGGTATTCAAGGTAATAATGTTTTAAAAGGCAATATAGCAGATGGTAGATGTACTGGCGGAGTTCGTCCAGCCATGTGGATTAAAAATAATTTTAAGGAGGAATAAATTATGAGTAAGTATGAAGAAGGAATGAAGATTTTAAATGAGAAATTTGGAAAAGGCAAAGATAATGTTATTGCATTAGCCACTATATCACTAGAATTAAGTGAAGAAGGACATGCAAAACCATGTGTAAGAGATGTTGATGCACATTATGAAGATGGAGTGTTTTATATCACTACTTATGGATTATCAAATAAAATCAAGCAAATAGAAAGTAATTCAGAAGTATCGATATCGGTAAATGGTGAAGATTTTTTTAGTTCTGGAAAAGGTAAAAATCTAGGGTGGGTATTGGATCCTAATAATGCTGAAATAAGAGAAAAGTTACGCAAAACTTTTGCATTTTGGTACGATTTTGCTAACAATGAAAATGATAAGAATTGTTGCATTTTAGCAATTTACTTAACTAAAGGAACGTTAAGAATAAACCACGGGGAATCTTTTTATCGCTTCAATTTCGAAAATAAATCTGCAAATTAATGAGAGTATTATACCCGTCGATAATTGATGTGCATGATATCGGCAATATACTGTCAATAGTACTTTAATATGTCGGTAATATGAAGTTGGTGGCTATTGCAAAAAAGTGCTGTATTGCTTCAATAATTTAGAACATAATTCTTGCTGGATATAGAGTAATTAAAAAAAGCCAGTATAGATAATGCTGATAATTCATTAAAGAGCCTCATTTAGCAAATTAAACATATAATTCGGAACAAGTTCGGAACAAAAATATTCTATAATCGTTCCGAATGTGGTATAATATATTCGAGGTGTTAAAATGCTAAAATTAGAATTTAAATATACTGATTTAATAGTTAAAGAATTGATGAAAATAGAAAAATATGTTTCTAATATAAATCAACTATATTTACCGACTAAAATAAAGCAAAAATTAATCTATGAAGCTAAATTAAAAAAGACGCATTTTTCAACTAGCATCGAAGGAAATATCTTATCATTATCGCAAGTTGAAAATGTTATTAAACAAAAAAACGACAATAGATTAAAGATGGAACAAGAAGTTGCAAACTATTGGGATGCGTTAACTTTTCTAGAAAACGCCAAATTAGAAAATAAAGATATAGATTTAAAATTCGTTATTGAGCTACAATCTATAATTGAACGAAAAGGCAAGGTAAATAAAAATGGTTTTAGAGAAGCGACTCCTCCAGGGGTTTTGTTTGCGGTAAGAGATGATAAAACTGGTTATATTGATTATATACCTCCACAAGCTAGTGATATCAAAGAATGTATGAACGATTTAATTGATTGGTACAATTCACATAAAGAACTTCCAGTACCAATAATTGCAGGAATAATGCACTATGGACTAACAACTATTCATCCTTTTGAAGATGGAAATGGTAGAACTTCAAGAGCATTAGCGACATATATTTTAATGATTAATAATTATGATCTTAGAGGATTTAATTATCTTGAAGAATATTATATGAGAGATTTAGAAGGTTACTATAATAATCTGCAAATGGGTTTACCAGCCATGTGCTATGATGGTAGATTAAATCCACCCAAATTAGAAATATGGTTAGAGTATTTTGTAAGAACTATGTCTTTAAATGCAGAACAAGTATACGAATTAGCGCTTGAAGCATCAAAAGGAGAAACTAAACAAATATCTATTTCCAACTTAGAAAAGAAAGACTTATTGCTAATTAAATATATATTAGAGAATAATAAAGAAACTATTAAACCAAAAGAATTAACTGATCTATTTCAAGTAACTTCAAGAGCAATTATTAAATGGTGTGCAAAATGGGTAGAAAAGGATATCTTAATAGCGAATTATAGAGATAAAAATATAATATCTTACTCATTATCTTCGAAGATGAAGTCAATTACTTTAAAAGATATTGGATTTGTCGATTAATATAAAAATAAATTTCTTCAATAAAAATAATTACGGTCATTATATAATATGTTTAGATATAATCTTAATTTTAATAGAAAATACATATCAATCTAATAACAAAAAAACCCTCACTTTATCATTTAAAGTGAGGGTTATCTTTTATTCTATTATAGTTCTTTCTTTAAATGTTTCAGAAATTAATTCATACATTAAAGAAGCATCTTCCTTTTTTGTAGATTCAAAAATATTAATTACTTTGACTTTAACTTCTTTATTTCCAAAAGAGATAGTTATAATATCATTTAATTTTATTTGATGAGAAGGTTTAACAATTTTATCATTAACCATGATTCTTTCATTAGTTGCAACATCATTTGCTAAAGTACGTCTTTTTATTAAACGAGATACTTTAAGATATTTATCAATTCTCATTAATGTGGAAGTTCAGTAGTGGAAGGAGTAGTTTCAACCTTATCAGCAGGTTTTACCATTTCGTCTGCTCTTTTTAATTTACCAGTTTGTTCGATTTCATCAATATCTGATTTAGTTAATGTTTCAACTTTAATTAAATAATTAGCTATTGTTACAAGTAATTCTTTATTTTCTAATAATACTTTTTTCGCTTTACTATAACAATCTTCAATAATACGTCTTGTTTCTTTATCTATTTCTAAAGCTATTTGATCAGAGAAGTTCTTTTCTTTTAAGTAATCTCTACCTAAGAATACACTTCCTTGAGGTTGTTCATATTGAACGGGACCTAATTCACTCATTCCAAATTCAGTAACCATAGCACGAGCTATTTTTGTAGCTTGTTGGAAATCATTAGATGCGCCTGTTGAAACTTCGTTAAACATAATTTCTTCAGATACACGTCCACCAAGGAAACCTGTGATTCTATCCATTAAAGATTTTTTAGTTTCAAGATAATTTTCTTCCTCAGGTAACATTAATGCATAACCACCTGCTTGACCACGAGGAATTATTGTAACCTTTTGAACAATATTAGCATTATCTAGTTTTAAACCAATAACAGCATGACCAGCTTCATGGTGAGCTATTAAATTTTTTTCTTTATCAGTAATACGTCTTGATTTTTTAGCTGGTCCCATCATTACACGGTCAGTTGCTTCATCAAGGTCGTTAATATTAATTGTTTTTCTATTATCTCTAGCAGCAAGTAATGCAGCTTCATTTAATAAGTTTTCGATATCAGCACCACTGAATCCTGGAATTCTTTGAGCTAATTCATTTAATTTAACAGTTTCATCTAAGTTTTTATTTCTTGAGTGTACTTTTAATATAGCTTCACGGCCTTTAACATCTGGTGCACTTATCGTAATTTGTCTATCAAAACGTCCTGGACGAAGTAAAGCAGGGTCTAATACGTCTGGTCTGTTTGTAGCTGCCATAACAATAATACCTAAATTAGCTGTAAATCCATCCATTTCAACTAGTAATTGGTTAAGTGTTTGTTCACGTTCATCGTGACCTCCACCCATACCAGCACCACGTTGGCGACCAACGGCATCAATCTCATCAATGAAAATAATACATGGAGCAGCTTCTTTTGCAGTCTTGAATAAATCTCTAACACGGCTTGCTCCAACTCCAACGAACATTTCAACGAAATCAGAACCTGAAATAGAGAAGAATGGAACATTAGCTTCACCAGCAACTGCTTTAGCAAGTAATGTTTTACCTGTACCTGGAGGACCAAATAGAAGAATACCTTTTGGTATGCGGGCTCCCATTTCAACATATTTACGAGGATTTTTTAGGAAGTCAATTACTTCAACTAATTCCTCTTTTTCTTCATCAGCACCAGCAACATCTTTAAATGTTACAGTTTTTTCTCTAGCTAGTTTAGCACGACTTTTTCCAAAATCAAATGCTTTTGAGTTTCCACTATTTCTATTCATAAATAATATTAAACCAATTAATATTACAAATGGTAAATAATTAATTAAAATACTTAACCAAATATTTGCACTTAATGTTGTTAAATGAATTTCAGCTTTTTGATACATTACTAAAAAGTTAAGTTCTTGTTCAGTAACAACTAAAACGAAGTTATATTCAACAGCATTATAAGTATATTTTCCTGAAATTGAATACATACCATAGTTTTCTCCACCAACAGGTTTAGCTGTCATGTTAGAAAATGAATCATTAGGCAATTCAGTTATAAAATCTTTATAAGTGAATTCCTTTGTTTCCGGTTGCATTAACCTTGAAATTAAAAAATAAAATCCAATTAAAATAATTGCTGTTATTATATAAATTCCAAAATCGACTCTACGTCTTTTTGGAGGTGTTGGTCTTTGTTGATTTTTGTTATCTTGATTCATGCGATCCTCCTATTTATTTTTGATAAACTTCTTCTTTTAATACACCAATGTAAGGTAAATTACGATATAATCCATCATAATCTAGACCATATCCAACTACAAACTCATTTGGAACAGGCATACCAATATATTTAACATTTACATCTACTTGACGGCCTTCTTTTTTATCTAGTAAAGCCATTACTTCAATACTATTTGCTCCACGTTTATATAATATTTCAGTAATATTAGATATTGTTATACCAGTATCAACGATATCATCAACGATGATTACATCCATACCTTTAATATCTGTATCTAAATCTTTTTTAATTGTTATTGTTCCACATGAAGCAGTACCATGGTAAGAAGATACAGTCATATAATCTACGTAACAATAAATATCAATGTTTTTCATTAAATCACTGACGAAAGGTTGACAGCCCTTTAATAATCCTACAATAAGTGGTTTTTTACCAGCATAATCATTACTGATTTGTTGCCCTAAACGTTTACAAATTGCAGCTAAATCTGATTCTGAAACTATAACTCTTTTAATGTCTTTATTCATTTTTAAACTCCTCATATACTAAATAAATATCGCCTTTTTCTTTACAAGCTGTAACATGTAAAGATTTGGCATAGTTAATAACCCAAAGAATGTTCTTATTGTTATCACATACCAATATTGCTTTGTCTCTATCCTCGATTGGAACTTTTAAATCAATGAATAAATCTTTGACTTTTTTTTGTCCATAAGGCATTGATAAAATATCACTATCCTGCCTATTTCTAACAGAAAGTGGAAATTTTATATCATTATAACATAGTTTTATAAACTTTGCATTAACTCTAGGAACTTTTTTAGAGAAATATAATTGAGTTTTTTCATTAATATTTAGTACATCATTTTCATACATAATATAATCTATTTTATTATGCTCAACTTTTTTTTCAATATAAGCAATTTCATATCTTTTCTTAAATACATAATTATCTTTTAGTGTGATTTGTGCTTGAGGTTTTTCACCCAATATTAAATTTAAAATAGAAGATATAATTTTTTCTGATTTCTCAATATTCATTTGTTCTAATAAATAACAAATTATATCTTTTTGTAAAGCAATATCAAGATCTATAAAAGTGGAAATATTAATAGATTTTTCATCACCAAGATATTTCATTGTTTGAGATCTAATATAATTAAATGATTCTCTTAAGATATTTGAGTAAGCCATTATCTTATCATATATTTCTGGTGATTCACTAACTAAAGCCGGAATTATATGATGTCTAATTCTATTTCTTTTGTATTCATCAGAAGCATTAGAACTATCTTCAAAAAATTTAAGATTGTTTTTGACAGCAAAATCATAGATTTCAGTTTTATTAAGAAAAAGTAATGGTCTTGTAATAATAAAGTTATTAATAATAACTTTATTACTTATACCACTATAACCATATAAATTTGAACCAGTC
>JAVBOS010000175.1:0-6427 GCA_031550255.1 Anaeroplasmataceae bacterium
CTAATGAATTATTGATTAATCTTGAACATGATATTCTAATTGACCTTATTAATGAAATACCTGATTTAGATATTATCGTTTAATATTATTTACCTACATTTTTAACCGTTATTTACCTACATTTTTCAATTGACATTTATATATGATTTATATCTTCCTGCTTTTATTTTGCATTTAAGCCCTAATAGACGCATTATTTTAAGTACTGTCTTATGATTTAGTATTATTCCATATTCTTTTCTTAAAGTGATAGTTATACGTCTATAGCCATATCTACCTTTATTAAATTCAAATATTTCTTTGATTACTTCTTTTTCGTAACTATATTTATCTTCAGTTTTCTTTGAAAAGTAGTAGTACGTACTTCTTGGTATATTAGCTAGTTTTAGTAGTTCTTTTAATGAAAACAATGCACTTAGCTCTTGAACTACTTTGGCGATTTCTTTTCGTTTCGCTCTCTGGCAGATATTAAGGCACTTAATTTTTTTAAGTATTCATTTTCCATTTCTAGTCTTTGACATTTGGCTATTAAGTCTTCCTCTATTTTTGGGTCTAACGGCTTACGTATAGAAGTATTACCTTTTCCAATACTACCACGACCTCTATTTTCTACATAGAAGCCTTCTTTACCTTTTTCTAAGTATATTCTTTCCCAGTCATGAATTTTGCCTTTGTCTGGATATTCATAACCTTTTATATTTGTATATAACTTATATTTTATTGCTGTTTCGCTAAAGGTTAAATTGTTTTGTAGTTTATCTTCAATTACTTGTATTTTAAATTCAGGACTATATTTCTTATTTGTTCTTGGCATAATAAAAGCACCCCATTTCTTATATTGTATCACCTTTTATTTCGGTGTCCAATATTTGGGGTGCATTTCATTTTTTCGATAGTTTTTTGTTATATATTCAAAATACTAGAAATTTAATAGTAAGTATGTAGTAAAAGTAGTATTATCCCATTCTATAAACATTTCACTACCATATCGTTTTATAATAGCATTAATACTTCTTAATCCGAAACCACCATCATTTTTTTGACTAATAATTTTTCCATCTTTTAACAATATTTGTCCATTAAAATTATTTTTTATCATAATAACAAGATTTTTAGTTTGTGTTTTTATTTCTAAATTAATTTTTCTATCGGCAGTAATATTTAAAGAAGCTTCAACTGAATTTTCTAATAAATTTCCTAGAATTATACATAAATCATAATCATCTATAGCTAAAGAATTTGGTATATCAGTTAATATTTCAATGTTAATATTATTATTTTTGCATATTTCAACGTAATTAAATAATAAAGCATTAACAATTGAATTTTCACAATACTGATTAGGAATATTTTCCGGTAAAGAAATATCTATTTTTGATAAATAATAGGATAATTTTTCCATATCACCGTTTTTAACAAAATCATTAATTGTCTTTATATGAAATTTAAAATCATGTCTAATAATTCTTAAATTATCATATAATTCATTTATTTTTTGATAATGCTCTCTTCCACTTGAAACAATGCTCTTAGCAAATTCTTTCTCTGATTTTTGACGTTCTTTTTCGTATGTATTAATAATTGCAAAGCATAATAAACCAAAACTCCATAAAATGAATAATTGAAGCAAAATAACATGGAATATACTATTTGGTATAATACGAAGTGTTGTTAGGATTACAAAGGAGAAAATAGCGCCTAGTGAATATAGTATCCACTCTGATGTTTTACCATTTTCAAACAACTTTTTTAATAGATTTCTTCCTAATTTTATTATAAAAAACAAATAAGAAATTAATAGCAAAAGCATTAGTAAAATATAGAATATTGTTGGGGCATTAGGACTAGTTTTAGTAAATAATTTGGCTATAGTCTGCGAAAAACTAACTTCAAATGAAGTAATTATATATTGAACAAAAAATGCAAAAATTTTTTGAAATAAATCACCTTTTAACATAAAGATAACGATAGGTAATAATATTAATCCTGGTAATCCTCCAAAGGAAGACATGTCGATTTTTACTAATTTGAAAATTATAAGAACAATAATTGTATAAATAACTATAATTGTAATTGTTATTACAAGTTTTTTCTTGCAAGGAAAAACTAGTAATAATGTTGTATAGTTTACTGTTAAAATAAGAATTCCAATTAACATTATAGAAATATTTGAAATCATTTTAGATTACCTCTTAAAGTCCATTTTATAAAACTCTTTTTTATATCAGGAAAACTACGTGATATTGGAATAATTTTACCATTATATAGTATTATTGATTTTCCCTCTATAGTACTTATGTAATTTAAATTGACTATAAATGAGACATGGCATTGAATAAATTGTTCATCATGCAATAGTTGAGAAGCAATTGTTTTTAGTGAAGCACTTATAGATATGTTCTCTTGGTTTAAAAGATGAAAATACACTTTATGATTTATTACTTCAACATATTTAATATTATTAAAAGGAATAAATGAAGTGATATTTTTAGTATGAACAGTGATTCCGTTAACATTACAAGTTGATAGTTTGTTAGATATCTTATCCATAACTTTATTCAAATTATTTTTTACCACTGGTTTAAGAATATAATCAAATGCTTCAACAAAATATGATTGATAAGCAAAATCAGTTGTAGAAGTTAAAAAAATAATTTTACCTTCATAACCTTTTTCTCTTAGAGCTTTTGCCATATCAATACCATTTAAATTAGGCATAATTATATCTAAAAAACAAATGTCAATTTGCATGTTTTGATAAATGTATTCAAGAGCATTACTACTATCATTAAATACAATAGGTGTAATACCATAGTTGCTTAATAAATCTTGTAATAAATCTGTTTCTTCTTTTAAATCATCACATATAAGAACTTTCATAAAATATACCTCAAATATATTATAAACTTTTTAAATAATTATTAATAGTGCAAAGTACGCATCTAAAAATGCAAAGTATGCAAGTTGACTTATACTAAACGACAAAAAATGATAATATTTTTATATAAAAGAATGAGGAAAGAAGGGTTTTATGATAAATAAAAAAAATTTATTAGTTATTTTTACGTTATTAATAACTATCATATTAAATAGTTGCAAAAATACTACAAATGGTGGAATGTTAGAGGTAAATACACAAAAAGGAATAGTTAAAGGAATCGAAGAAAATGATGCTTTATACTTTAAAAGTATTCCCTTTGCTAAACCGCCAGTTGGACAATTACGCTTTGAAGCACCAGTAGAAAATGATGCGTGGAATGGTGTTTTAGATTGTACAAAATATAAAGCATCAGCAATGCAAAATCAAACACCACAAAATATGGGAGTTGAATTTTCAGAAGATTGTTTGTATTTGAATATTATTGCTCCTAAAGAAGCGAATAAAAAAAAATTACCTGTTTATGTATGGATACACGGTGGAGCATTTGCAGTAGGTTCACCTAATCTTCTAACTTATACTGGATCAATGTTGGCGCAAGAAGATATTATTCAAATAAACATTACATATCGACTAGGAGTATTTGGTTTTTTCACTTATCAAAAAGGTAATGAATTAATTACAAATGCAGGATTAAAAGATTTAATAATGGGATTACAATGGGTTAAAAATAATGTTGCTAGTTTTGGTGGTGATACAAAAAATATTACTGTTGGTGGTGAATCAGCAGGAGCAATTTTAGTATCTGAACTTGTAGCTTCTCCTAAATGTAAAGGTCTTTTTAATAAAGCCATAGTAGAGAGTGGTTCTGTTTTATCTCAAAAATATCAAGTTGATAGAAATTGTAGCACAGTTGAATTTAATTTAAATCAGTCATTAAAAATAATGAATAAACTAAATGCTACAACAGTTGAAATTTTTAAAGAATTTGATGCTAGTACTATTTCTTCTAATTATAATTTTGGTCTAAACTTTATTAATGAACCAGAAATCGCAATGTTTCCAACAATTGATAATGAAATAATTTTAAATGATGTTGAAAAGAATATTTCAACTGGAAAATTTAATAAAATGCCATTATTAATTGGATTTAATACTGATGATGGAGATATGTTTATTCCTCAAAATATTTCAACTGAAGAATTTAAAGCATATTTAAATAGAATATTTGGTGAAGAAAAAGCAGCTCTATTTGAAAGAACGTTTCCAGTAGATGCAAATAATAGTATGAGGCAAAGAGCAGTTGAAGTTGCTACTATGGCATTTAGATATGGTTCTGAAAAAATGGCACAGGCAAATTCTAAGAAAAATAAAACATATGTATATCGTTTTGATTTTGTATCAAAAGACCCAATTTTATCATTAAGAAAAGCTGGTCATGCTTTAGAATTACCATTTGCCTTTAATAATTATTTACCGTTTGGAATAAGTAATCAAGAAGATATTAAATTTGGAAAAGAAAATGTAAATCCATATTGGATAAATTTTATAAAAAATGGTAATCCAAATATAGGAAATAAAGTAACTTTAGATTGGCAGCAATATAATAACGAAAGAAAAATGATTAATTTTAATTTTATTAATACAGTAATAGATTCACCAAATCAAGAATTATTTAATTTTTTTGATAAAGATTAAGAAAAATTAGAAATAGAAGGGAAAATAAAATGAATAAAAATAATGAAATAAAAAAATTACCAAGTTTTGAAGTAGATCACTTATTATTAGAACCAGGCGTTTACTTATCCAGAGAAAAATTAGTTGGTAATGAAATAATAAGGACATTTGATGTAAGAATTTATAAACCACATACAGAAGATTTAATTTCTTTGGAACAAATGCATACAACTGAACATTTTTTAGCAACATATTTTGAACATAAACACGCAGAAGATAAAGTATATATTGGTCCAATGGGATGTCAAACTGGATTTTATATTGTAGTTAAAGGAAACTGGAATGTTAATAGAATAATGGATGAATTAATTAATTTTTATAAAACAGTTATTTTAAATGCCAATGAAAGTAATATACCAGGTAATTCTTTAATTGAGTGTGGTAATCCAAGAACATTAAAAAGTGATGTCACTAAAGATATGTGGGATAAATATTATCACTTATATTTAAATAATAAATTACAATTTACTTATCCAAAAAGATAATTAATTCAAACGAAATAACTAAAAGGAGTTTATTTTTATGAGACAAAATATTATAAAAAGAAAAATAGGAATATTAATAGTATTTGTATTTATGCTAACCATAGCGTGGCGCATTGGAACAATTAATGTAAAAGCAGCTGACTATTCTGTAACAATTACAAATAATACAAATGGACAGTTAGGCACAAACATAACAACTAAAACTACTACTGAAGGAAAAACAGCAGCAAATATTACTAGTCTAACAGTTTCAGGTAGCATGAATACGACTGATTTTTCGTGGTTAAGAAGTAACTTATCAGCAAATATTACTTCAATAGATATATCTGCTTTAACGATAACAAGTATACCAAGTTCTGCATTTAGCAATGCATCTTTCGATGCAAATGGTAGATACAATAATCTATCAAATATAAATTTACCAAATGGGTTAACAAGTATAGGAGATTATGCATTTTATGGCTGTAAAAATTTAGCCTTAGAAAGTTTACCATATGGACTAATAAGTATAGGAGCTGCTGCATTTTATGGCTGTACAAATTTAGCCTTAGAAAGTTTACCATCTGGAGTAACAAGTATAGGAGATTATGCATTTCAAAGCTGTACAAATTTAGCCATAACAAGTTTACCAGATGGAGTAACAAGTATAGCAGATTCTGCATTTGCTTACTGTACAAATTTAGCCTTAGAAAGTTTACCAGATGGAGTAACAAGTATAGGAAATTATGCATTTTATGGCTGTACAAGTTTACCAAAAATAATGAAGTGCGATTTCACCACTTTGCCAACCGTACAAGCTGACTCTTTTAGTACTTCGGCTGTTTCATACTTTATTTTTCCAGATTCAATATGTAGTTCATCCTCTTTTACATGGGGTGGAAAAACAGCAATGAATCAAACAGGAGATTATGATAGTGATGGAGTAAATAATATTACAGAATTTAATAATAGTAGAAGTGTTTATTTACCAGATATAGTTGTTACTCTTTCATATAATTCAACAACAAAAACAATATCTCCAAGCTTTACAGGTGTAGCTACAAATCCAACTTCATCAGAATATAAAATAGAATATGAAGGAAGAAGTACTACAACATATACAAAAAGTACAACAGCTCCAACAGTAGCTGGATATTATACAGCCTCATTTTCTTTAACAACTGCAGGTCAAGCAAAATTTTCAATAATAACAGCTGATAGTACTATAGCAGTGCAATATATTTATGTAACATCAAGTTCGATGTCAGTTTCAATGTCAAACATAACATATGGAACAACTTTAAGTCCAACAATAACAAATAGTACAGGTGGAACAAGAACTACCGAA
>JAVBOS010000197.1:0-3768 GCA_031550255.1 Anaeroplasmataceae bacterium
AGAAAAAATGGTAACATTAGCTTACTATGACAATGAAGAGATAATTGCTTTTGTTCAATATCAAAAAGAAGAGTTGAAATCTTCTAGTAATTATTTTTATGAAGCAGTTGGTTTTGTTAGAGAGTTATATGTAATAAAGAAATATCAAAACCAAAAGATAGGTACGTTAATTATTAATAATTTAGAAGAAATATTTTTGAAAGAAAATATTCGAAAGATAATTTTAACCTATTCTGAAAATGCACTAGAATTTTATTTAAAAAAAGGTTTTATTGTTGATTTGTCATACAAAGCAATAAATGAACAAATGGTTGTTACAAAACTAATTTAATAAGTTGGAAGCATCACGAAAGTGGTGCTTTTTTACTTAAAATGTAGAATATAAACATAATAAGTCTAAAAAGGATAAATTGAAAATGAATATGAAAATATATGAATTTGATGCCATTATAAAAAAGTAGAAGATATCGATGTTGCCGATATTGAATTTCCGTATGATGTAAAAGAAGAATTTGGAAAAGTTAAAGTTATTGCTACATTTGATGGATACACAAATGAAGGAAGTTTAGTTAAGATGAAGAATCCTTGTCAAATAATAGGAATTTGCAAAGAAATAGGGTCAATAATAAATAAGCAACCAGCTCAATTTATACCTCTAACAATTGAATAAAGAGATTGAAAGTATAAAAAGTTACAACTTTTTAAAAAAAGTTATAAAAAGCCTTATTATGCGATAAAATAAAAAAATAATAAAAAAAGAATAATTTTTAAAAATTGACTTTATTTTTTAAACAATGTATAATATACATAGCAAAACTATTGAAAAGTAGTGACGCAAAGCTATAGGGACTAAATACCGAAGGTATATGTTAGCCAGTTGCACTAATAGTTAATTTTGGCTTTTTTAGTGTGCAAAACAGCCTTTATTTTTTGGAGGTATAAAGATGATTGACGTTCATAGTCATGTGTTACCAAATATTGATGATGGTTCAAAGTCTATTGAAATGTCAAGAAAAATCTTTGAACAATATCAAAAAGAAAACATTAAAAAAGTTATTTGTACACCACATCAAAATGTATTGTCGAAAAACTTCTTAAAAAAAGAGACTATTCATGAAAAATATAATGAAATGATTCCAATAGCAAAAGAATATGGAGTAGAACTATTCATTGGAAGCGAAATATATTTTTCTGATGAGGTATTCGAAGCACTAAAAAGAAATGAACTATTAACACTAAATGATTCTAAATATATATTATTAGAATTCTCTCAAGAAACAGAATCTAATATTGAGGATGCAGTGTATGAACTTGGTTTACTTGGGTTTAAAATTATTTTAGCGCATGCTGAAAAATATTACTACCTTAAAATTGAAGACATAATTAATTTAAAACATAATGGTGTCTTAATTCAAGTTAATTCTGATAGTTTTGAAAAAGGGATATTAAAGAAAAAAATAATAAAACTTTTAAAGTTAAACGCCGTCGATTTTATAGCAAGTGATACACATAATGATACGGATAGAAAAGTTTGTTTCAAAAATATAAAGAAATATATATCGAAAAAATTCCCTAAAAAATATGAAATTTTATTTAATAAATAAATATTTTAATTTTTATTATAGAAAGAGGTTGTAATGATGGTACAAAATAAAGAAAAATATCTTACGATAGGCGATATATGGAATATCGTTAGAAAAAATATAGTTTTAATGGCATTGATTACTACAGTAATATTTGTAGTTGGAACAGTATACACATTTGTACTTGTAGAAGAAGAATATAAGGCATCTTCTACAATTGTTGTTGCTATAAAAAATTCCGGAAATACATCACAAGAAGGTGTAGATTATTCAAATGGTTTAAAAGTAATCTCAACGATTTCACAATTATGTAAAGAAGACATTGTGTTATTACCAGTATCAAGACAATATAGTCAATTTACTATTTCTGAAATACGTCAAATGATATCTGTAACTAGTAGTAACACCTCATATATTATAAAAGTTAATGGGGTATCAACTAATAAGCAAATAATTGCTTCAATTGTTGACTCTGTAGTGGATAGCCTACTAGACCAATGCGCTAATGAAAATAACAAGGCTTTATATGAATTGATTGGAACATCGCTACAACAAACAAGTAATGCTCAAGATTTAGGAGCTTCATATCATTCACCAAATAAACCCCTATATATTTTGGTTTCACTTTTTGGTGGATTTATAGTTGCCGTTGGTGTTGTTTTTATTAAAGAATTATTTTCAAATACTTTTAGTAATAAAAAAGATGTTGAGAGCGTAATTGAAGAAAAGATTTCTGGTATATTTGTTGATAACGTCCAAAGACGTTCTAAAAAAGTAAAAAAAGATGAATTTATTATAATGAATAATTCTAAAAATATTGAGCCATATAATAAGTTACTTGCAAACATAAAGTATTCTTCATTTGATAAAGAACAAAAAGTTATTATGGTTACATCAAGTGTTGTTGATGAATTAAAAAGTACAATTTGTGCTAACCTAGCAGTAAGTATGGCTAAAAATGATATAATAGTTTTTATTCTTGACTTGGACTTAAGAAAACCAGTAATGTATAAATATTTTAAAGTTTCTAAAAAAAATGGACTAGTAGATTATGCTAGTAAAAAAATAGATTTAAATACTTTAATTAAGAAGACTGAAAATAACATTGATATCATTACTTCAGGAGAAAATTTAATTAATCCGGTTGTAATGCTAGAATCTGAAGTATTGAAAGATTTAATAAACAAATTACGAGAAATGTATGACTATGTATTAATTGATACGCCACCTGTTGTTGTTTGTTCGGATGCATTAATCATTTCAAGACTTGTTGATGGTGTGTTATTTAACGTAGCCATGAATTCTACAAAGAAATCACATGTTAAGGATGCTCTTCAAGCATTGAATAACGTTAATGCTAATATTATAGGAGTAAATTTAACAAAATATAATCTTAAGAATGATAGTTATGGTTATTATTACTATTATTATTCAAGTTATGCTTATGGCGAAGATGTAAATATAGAGTTACCATTTTTGAAGAAAATGTTAAGACGTAAAAAATAATTTTTTAAAATCAAGTAAGAGGGACATTGGATGAGTAGAAGAAAGATAAGTAAAAGAAATACAACGCCGCTAGAATATTTTTTAATTATTTCTAACGTCATTTTAGTAATGTTAGTGTTAATAACTGGGTTCAATTTTTTAGCAAAAAATTTTATTAATGCTAGATTTATCATGAATTCTACCGATAAAATTACTTTAACAATTTTTATAGTCTCGATATTTTATATAGTTTTAACAATGTTTTACTTTAGAAATAAAAAGTTTTTTCAAAAAATATCGGATGTTAAAGGTTTTTTTGCAAAATCAAAAATATTAACTCAATATTTTTTTAATACAATAATATTTGTATTACTAATTTTATTAGTAGTTATTTGTCAAAAAGAAAATGTTAATAGATATGCTTCAAGTTGGTTGACTTCAAATATGTCTTGGTTGACTAATTATTTTAAAGAAAGAACAATCTCATTTATATTTACAATGTCATTTATATCATTGATAGTATTTATGGTGGTAATTTATTTTACAAAATTAATAATTGCAAAAATACAAAAAATTAAAGATGATCAAATAAAAGAAACAACTGAAAAAAAGAAATCAGTTGGAGCAATTATAATACGTGTTTTAGTTATTATAGGAATATTTGTAATATTTACCTTTGCTTTATCTTCAAATTCAAATT
>JAVBOS010000137.1:0-5713 GCA_031550255.1 Anaeroplasmataceae bacterium
AAATGGCTTCTTTAAAACGTTTTAAAGATGATGCAAAAGAAGTTAAATATGGTTTTGAATGTGGTATTACAATTGAAGGATTTAACGATATAAAGGAAGGCGACGTTTTTGAAACTTCAGTAATGAAGGAGATAAAAAAATAATATGGGTCTTAATGTTAAAAGATTAGAAACAATCGCTTTAAGAGAATTAGCTTTATTATTACAAAATGATACAAAAAACAGAAATTTAAAATATATAATTATAACTGAAGTGAGAATTACAAATGATTTAGCTTTCATGACTATTTATTATTCATGTTTTACAGAAGCAGAAAAGAAAAGAGCTGTAGAAGATTTAGCTACGGCTAAAGGCTATTTAAGAAGTGAATTAGCTAAAAAATTACAAGCTCGTAAGATGCCTGAATTAGTATTTAAATATGATGAAGCATTAGCTTATGGTAATAAAATTAATAGAATCATTCAATCTTTGGATATAAAAAAAGATAATGAAAACGAATAATAAGTATAAATAAAAAAAATTTATTTAAAAAATAAATTTTTTTTATTTATAAACCTCTTTTTTTGTCGAAAATTTGGTATAATATAAAGGAAATATTGAAAGGAAGATTTTCAATGAAAAGATTTTTAAAATTATCATTTTTTTTATTAACATTTATTTTGCTATTAGTCGTTTCAATAAATGTTATAAAGATAAAAAAAACATTTAAATTTACTAATGATGAACAAATATATATAGATGGTATAAAAAACAAAGAACTAACGTTAACAACTGCCAATGAAATGGCGTATTTTGAAAGTTTTACTGGGCAACAAGTTGGATTTTTATTACCAATTTTAGATTTATTAAATAATAAATGGGGTCTAAATGTAAAAATTAATAATGTTTCTATTGATAGATATTATGAGTTGTTATCAAGTGGGAATTCAGATATTTATGGACCAATTTTGGTTAATAGTGAAGTATCGGAAAAATTTAAATATTCTGATGGAATAATTGATACAAAATTTATTGCAATTACTAAATATGGAAAAGAAGTAAAAACGTTTAAAGAATTAAAGGGTAAAAAGGTTGGAGTAATTAAAAAATTTCTATATATGAATAGCTTTTTAAATTATGTAGAAAATGAATCTGATTTAATTGTAGAGGAAAGTAATGAAGCTCTTTTTGAAAAGCTTAATGATGATACTTTTGATGTAATAGTCTATGCAAACTCTGTTTTTTCTTATTTAGAGAATTACCAAAACTTTACTTTTGAACTATTGCATGCTGATATGCCTTTTGAACAATCATTAGTTACTAAAAAAAATGAAATGTTTTCTTTAATGAACATTATATCTCGTTTTTTAAGTTCAGACGAAGGTCAATTATTAAAAGAAAATATTGATACAAGCTTTAATTATGCTGTATTTCAAAATAACTTAGCTAAATATCAAAATGAAATTGAAATAGTTAAAAATAATTACTCTGAAATTAAAATGATAGGAAATACCACATTGTATCCATTTTGTTATTATGATAAAAATGAATATAAAGGATATCAGGCGGATGTAAATAAATTAATGTCAAAAATATTGGGTATACCAGTTGATTTTTATCAAGTAAATCGAAGCACTTTTAATACAACTGAAATGGATCGATTATTTAATAATGGTATAATTCAAGGTATAACAGGGATATATGAAGATAATAGTGGTGCAAACTTTTCTATTCCATTATATCAAGATAAATTGCAAACTTTTAAATTAAAAGAGACTAATTTAAAAAACAAGACTATATTGACTTTAAACGTTGGGACTACACAAACTGTCGATGAATACTTTAATTTAAGTTTTGACTTTCCTAAACCTTTGTTAACAACTCCAACTAGAGAACAGACGATCGATAATCTATATAATAAAAATATTGATATTATGATAGTTAGCAAAATGACAGTTGATTATTTGCGTATGTTTCAAAAAAATACAAAGCTTGAAAGATATGATAATACTGAATTAAATGCCAATCTATCAATGAGATTTTCTCAAAAAAATATTAGTGAATTTAATACACTTTTTAATGCAATTTATTCTGTGTATGGAAAACTAAACATCACAAAATATGAACAAAATATAGAAAACATAATTGATTATAAATTTGAATATTCATTAGCTCACGAAGCGCAAAGAAAAAACACGTTAGTTATGGTGTTTGTACTTTCATTCTCGTTGTTGTTTTTAGGAGGAGCTTCTGTCGTTATTTTTATTCAGGTAAGAAAAAATAAAATATATGAAAAAAGAGTTGCTATGTTAATTGACTCACAAGCATCAATTGATTTTGGATATGTTGATATCAAAAAAGCGACAATTAGTAGCCATGGAGGGTGGTCATTATTAAAAAAATATGGCTTAAATCCGCCAAGCGATGAAGTAATATCTTTAGATGAATATAATAGACTAATGAATCAAAATAATCCTGTTCAAGAAGATGTTAGAAATAGGATTGTTGGGGCAACTGCTAATGAAAAACAAGAAGCATTATATGAAGTCTTTATTAATAATACTAAAGTAACACTACAACGATATGTATATAGAATTTCAAGCACATCATTTATGTATAGTTTGTTAGATTTAACAGAAGAAAAAAATGCACAAGAAAAATTAAAAGAATTAGCTGATATTGATTATTTATCAAAAGCATACACAAGAAGAGCGTTTTTTAATAGGTTATCAAATGTTGAGTTATCAAACAAATATATTGCAATTTTAGACATCGACAATTTCAAAATGATTAATGATAAATATAATCATGAAACAGGAGATAGTGTTATCGCAAGACTAGTTGAAAAACTTAAAGAATATAGTATTATTCAAAGTGTATGTAGATAGGGTGGAGAAGAGTTTGTTTCACTAATTAATGAAACAAATGAAGAAGTTATTAAGGAACAACTATTGAAACTTTTAAAAGAAATATCAATGATTGAAATAAATTATTCAAATACGATTATTAATTTTACAGTATCATGTGGAATATGTAAAATAACTGAAGATGATAATATTGAATCAGCAATAAAAAATGCAGATTTAGCAATGTATGAAGTTAAAAAGTCTGGAAAAAATAGTATAAAATTTCATAAATAATAAGTGAACTGGAAATAATTAAATATTTTCAGTTCTTTTGGCTTTTATAGTATACTATAATACATTGACTAATTGGATTATAAGTGGTAAAATAATAGAATGTATTATTATCGTGTGGAGGTACAAAAACATGTCAAATTTAACGTTAGAACAACTTGCTTCATATTTAAAAGAACAAGGTTTTGTTTTTCAAGGTAGTGAAATATATGGTGGTTTAGCCAACTCTTGGGACTACGGTCCACTTGGAGTAGAAATAAAAAATAATATAAAACGTGCTTGGTGGCAAAAATTCGTATCAGGAAACAAATTAAATGTAGGACTAGATAGCGCTATTTTAATGAATCCAGAAGTATGGGTTGCCAGTGGGCATATTGGTGGATTTAGTGATCCACTTGTAGATTGTAAAAAATGTAACACTCGACATAGAGCTGATAAATTAATAGAAGAACATACTCATGGTGAAGTTCAAAGTGATGGATGGAGTAATGAAGTATTACACAAATATTTAATGGATAATAAAATTCCATGTCCAAGTTGTGGAAGTGTTGATTATACTGAAATTCGTAAATTTAATTTAATGTTTAAAACAAATCAAGGAGTTATTGAAGATTCAAAAAATACTGTTTATTTAAGACCAGAAACAGCACAAGGTATCTTTGTTAACTTTAAAAATATTCAACGTACTACTCGTAAAAAAGTACCGTTTGGTGTAGGTCAAATTGGAAAAAGTTTTAGAAATGAAATTACTCCAGGAAACTTTATCTTTAGAACAAGAGAATTTGAACAAATGGAATTAGAATTCTTTTGCAAACCAGGAACTGAAATAGAATGGTTTAATTACTGGAGAAGTTATTGTATGGAATTCTTGGCAACAATTGGTGTTAAACGTGATAAATTACGCTTTAGAGATCATAGCGCTGAAGAATTAAGTTTTTATAGTAATGCGACTACTGATATTGAATTCATGTTCCCTTGGGGATTTGGAGAATTATGGGGAATAGCAAGTCGTACAGATTATGACTTAAATGCCCACATGAAGCATTCAAAAGAAAATTTAGAGTATTTAGATCCAGAAACAAATACAAAATATGTCCCATATGTTGTAGAGCCATCTGTTGGAGTTGAAAGAACTTTATTATCAGTATTATTTAGTGCTTATGAAAATCAAACTTTAGAAAATGGAGAAACAAGAGATGTTTTACATTTACATCCAGCGCTTGCTCCATATAAAGTAGCAGTATTACCATTGATGAAAAAGTTCCATACTGAAAAAGCAGAAGAAATTTTTAGCCAATTATCAGCTTGTTTTAGTACTACGTTTGATGAAACTCAAACGATTGGTAAAAGATATCGCCGTCAAGATGCAATTGGGACTCCATATTGCTTAACTGTTGATGACAATACTTTAAATAATGGCACAGTAACTTTAAGAGATAGAGATACTATGGAACAAATTACATTGAATATTGATGAAGTTGAAAGTTATATAACTAAAAAAATAAAATTATAATAAATGAAAGGACGTGATTTCATGATAAATAGAGACGAGATTGATAAAATTATCGACTCTACTGATATAGTTAGTCTAGTCAGTGAATATGTTACCCTTGAAAAAGCTGGTAAAAATTATCGTGGATTATGTCCTTTTCATAATGAAAAAACACCTTCATTTAGTGTTAGTCCAGACAAAAAAATTGCAAAATGTATGGGCTGCGGTAAAGGTGGAAATCCAATAACTTTTTTAATGGAGATTAAGAATGTTACATTTAACGAAGCACTAAGTGAATTAGCAATAAAATCGGGCATTAAGATAGATTTAAAATTGCCTACTAAAAAAGTAGACAATAATGCAAAATATTATAAAATAATGGAATTATCCCAAAATTTCTACTCTCATAATTTACTTGCGACAAAAAGTGGGGAAATTGCTATAGAGTATTTGCATAAAAGAGGTATTGATGATGAAACAATAAAAATGTTCGATATAGGATTATCTTCGAATAAACCAGATGTCTTATATAACGTTTTAAAAGAAAGCAAAATAATAGAATTAGATATGATAGATTTAGGTCTAGTTAATAAAAATGATAAAGGATTTTATGATTTATTTACTAGAAGAATTATGTTTCCAATTAAAGATGAAAATGCTAATATAGTTGGTTTTAGCGGAAGAATTTATCAAGGGGAAGACGCAAGTCAACCTAAATACGTAAATTCACCTGAAACTATTATTTTTAAAAAAAGAAATATTTTATATAATTTACATAATGCAATATCTGATATAAGAAAAAAAGGACGAGTTATTTTACATGAGGGATTCATGGATGTAATAGCAAGTTCAAGAAGCGGGAATAAAGAATCTGTTTGTTCAATGGGAACGGCCTTAACAATTGAACAAGTTAAGTTACTAAAAAGATACACTAATCATGCTATTATCTGTTACGATGGAGATAAGGCAGGAATTAAAGCTGCATTAAAAGCTATTGACTTGTTTACTAGCGCAAATATGCAAATTCATTTAGTTTTATTACCAGATGGATTAGATCCAGATGATTATTCAAAAAAGTATGGACATGATGCATATTTGAAGTATT
>JAVBOS010000087.1:0-4108 GCA_031550255.1 Anaeroplasmataceae bacterium
AAATCAAAATCAAAATCAAAATCAAAATCAAAATCAAAATCAAAATCAAAATCAAAATCAAAATCAAAATCAAAATCAAAATCAAAATCAAAATCAAAAGACGAAGGAGTGAAATTATTTATATGCTCAGATACAAAGTTACAAGAACTGCTAGGAAATATTTAATATCTAGCGTAATTGTTTTATTTATTATTGTTTTAGGATTTACAATCATGTGTTTTTTTAGCATAAGGCAAATTAAGGATGTGTATAATCATAGGATTGAAGAGTTAAATGATGAAATGAAAGAATATAAAAAGAGTATATTTGTGTCAAATAAAGAAATAATTGCTGGGGAGGAAATAAGGGAAGATAATATTAAATTGGTTACAGTTTATTCCAATCAACCGCAAAGTTATTTTATAACAAGTGAAGATATTGGTAAAATTGCAATTATTGATATAAAGCCAGAATCTTATATTTTAAAAAATATGTTAATTGATGAACCAATTAGTAGTAATCTTAGGGAAGAGGAGTTTGATGTTTTTACTATTAATAGTAACATAAACTCCAAGGATTTGGTTGATATTAGAATTCTTTATCCAAACGGTGAGAATTATATTATTCTTACAAAAAAATCATTAAAAAACTTGAATAATAATAAGTGCTTTTTATGGCTTAGTGAAGACGAGATACTTAACATTCATTCTGCGATTGTTGATGCTTATTTACACAAGGCGATTCTTTATACGGCTAAGTTTATTGAACCTTTACAGAAAGAGTCTGTTACAAATTATATTCCTAATATAGATGTTTTAGATTTAATAAAAAACAATCCTAATATTATAGACATAGCTAAAAAGGAATTAAGCATTCAGGCTAGAATTGATTTAGAAAGTAGAATAAAGGTTTATGAGGAGAATTACCTTAATGAAAAAGAGGTAGAAAAGAACTTAGATGATTATAATGCCCAAACTTATACTCAGGAAAGTTCACAAATATATTATGAAATTGATGAGGAGGGTTATGGTGGAGAAATCTATGAATAAATTGTTTGAAAAAACTAAAATTATTGGATTTATAGAGTGTGATAACTATGAATATGTTATGTATTTATCCAGAATTTCAATTAATCTAGGTTTAAAAACATTAATTATTGATGATCATGACAGTACTTTTCAAATTCATTTTAAAAATCTTAATTATCCAAGTTTAAGACTGATTGAACAGAGAAGTGTTATCATTGCTGATAAAAGATTTTTGTCAGAAATTAATGATGATGAGTATGATTTAATCTTCTTAAATTATAGTAATACTATCTTAAGTGATAAAGAGTACGAAGAACTTAAATTATGTAATAACGTTTATATATCAACGGATTTGCAGAATATTAATAAAGATTTCTTAAAAATATTCTTTACAGAAATAAGTGATACAGTAAAAATAAGCTTAATTATAAAAGATATTGTTAATTGTAAAATAAAGATTAAGTACATACTAAATGAATTGGGTGTTAGTCAGAAAGATTTTCAAAGCATATATGAAATTTATCATGACAGTCTTGACTATACTCAAAAGATTAATTGTCAGTATAGCAGCTTATTTACTTTTAGAAGATTGTCTTACCCCCTAAAATCAATGTTAAGGGACATATTTATTAATTTAGGTCATAATTCTAAAAGCGTCAAAAAAGCGTATAATCGTGCAAGCAAAGGAGTATAGTTATGAAAATAGTTTTTTGGAGTAATGTTCATGGACAAACAGCAACAACAAGTAATTTAATAATAATAGCTCTCTTTGCAGTTATTGAATATAATATTAAAAGTTTAATTACGCAAAGTCATTTTAATCTTAACAATTTGGAGTCTTCACTAATAGGAACATCTAATACAGAATCAAAAGAGATATTTGAAGACATTGGTCTTGATGCTATAGCAAGAAATATAAAGAGTAATTCTCTTGATAAAGAGAGTTTTGATAATTGTTCACTTTCCTATTTAAATGAAAGGTTGCATTTATTGCCAGGAACAACAAAGAATAATAAAGGGATTTATGAACTAGATATGTTAGAAACATTTAAAATAATGCTTAATGAAGCAACAAGCTTTTATGATATTGTTTTTATTGACGCTAATTCTGGAGTAAATCAAGTTAGTAATGGATTACTCGAAGAAGCAGATTTGATTATTGCAAATCTTTGTCAGAATAAATTTGTATTAAATGATTTTTTTAATAATCATTCTAATAAATTTAAAGATAAAACATTATATTTAATAGGCAATTATAGTTTTGAATCGTATTATAGTCTAAGAAATATTAGTAAGCTTTATAAAGTTAAAAAAAATAAAATTGCTACTATCCCTCATAATGTTCAGTTTTTAGATGCCCAGTCTAATGGAGAGGTAATTAAATTTTTACTTAGAAACGTGGATTGTAGTAAGGAGGATAAAAATTATAGATTTATAAAAGAATCCAGAAATGCTGCTCAAATGGTTTTAATTGAAAGGATGATTAGATGCTAATAAATTTTTCCCTAATAATCTTTATTGTAATAGCATTCTTTTTCTTATTATTAATAAGATTTAGAAAAAATTATGAAAAAGAGTTGGACGAAAATGTAGATATATTTGATATTAATTACCTTGTTGAAGGAATTAGAGATACTTTTAACAATATATTAAAAGCAAATTTATCTGAATTAAATTTAAACCAAAATGAAACTAATAAACGTGAGAAGAATAAGCAAAAACTTAGAAAAGCTCTAAGAAATTGTAATTATGGTGATATTGGTGCAAAAGCATATATCAAAGATTATATAAAAGAGATACTTCAAAAAAAAATTGGTGTAAATGAAGAAAATATAGATAAAATTATTAACTTTAATAAACCTCAAAACTTAACCGAACAGGATAAATTTGAAATATTACTATATATATATCAGAAAAAATATGGTCTAGAAGGATTTGGTCAATTAATTATAGATAATAATTTAGATATGTTTCATGAAGATAGAAATTATATTATTACAAAAGAAGATATTAATGGAGTATTTAGTGAAAAATCAGAGCCACTAAGATTTGTTGATAAGTTAGATATTATATCTCAAAGAATATATCAGCTATACAAAGGTCACGGAGTAATAGATGATTTAAGGGATATGAGAATAGATGGTGTAAGTGCTGGGGTTTCTGGTATACCAAGCGAGTACTATAATCAGATTGATAATCTTCAAGGAGCCAAGCTGGACTTTTCGTATGATAGTATATGGATTTTTTTTAGAGGAAAAACTATACACCTATCTTTTTTAGGATTTGGTACACAAAAAGAACTAGAAAGGGTATGTAAAAATATATACCGCTATAATAATCCAGGGCAATTATCAGAAGCTAAGGGATATATTGCAAATGAAATGAAAGATGGCTCAAGAATCATTGTTGTTAGACCTCCATTCGCTGAAAGTTGGGCATTCTTTGTCAGAAAATTTGATAGTATTAAGAAAACAAAAATTGAAGACCTGATTGTAGATAGCAATAATGAAATACCAATAAGTATAATGAAGTGGATAATAAAGGGATGTAGGGTAAGTGCTATAACAGGTTCACAAGGTTCTGGAAAAACAACTCTTTTAATGTCTTTGATACAGTATATTAATAAAAATTATACACTTCGTATTCAGGAATTGGTTTTTGAACTAAATCTTAGAAAGTTATATCCAGAGAGAAATATTTTAACATTTAAAGAAACTGGTACAGTATCAGGGCAGGAAGGACTGGATATACAAAAAAAGACTGACGGTACCGTAAATATTTTAGGAGAAGTTGCAACCGCACCAGTAAGTAACTGGCTTATTCAAGTTTCTCAAGTAGCATCGCTATTTACAATGTTTACACATCACGCAAAAACTTCAAAAGATTTAGTGGTATCCATGAGAAATTCTCTTCTACAGACAGGTGGATTTTCTAATGAAAAGATAGCCGAGGAGCAGGTAGCAGAAACAATTAATTTTGATATCCATATGAATAAAAGTATTGATGGTCACAGATATATTGAAAGAATAACAGAAATTATACCTACTTTTGAAAAAGAATATTCAAAAAATCTTGATGAGGCTACTTTAGAGTATTTTAAA
>JAVBOS010000151.1:0-11281 GCA_031550255.1 Anaeroplasmataceae bacterium
AGAAAAAAAATATTAAAAGATAAGATTATTGCCAATATAGTAAATATATTTATTCTATTATTCATATCAACTATTACTGAACTGATTTTGTTAGTATTATTCAAAGAGTCAAACTTTACTTATTTATTTTTATCAAAATTAATGTTACTATTTGCTTTAATTCTAATCTATTTTATTGGTGTTTTTATAGGAACATATATTTATAGTAGTAGATTTTGTTCAAATATCAGCGCAATTATAATAGCATTGTTGTACGTTTTAAATATTATTGGTAATGCATTTGATATCAAAATTTTAAATTATATTGTCCCTTGGTATTATGCTATAACATTTAATCTACTAAGTGGTTCAATTAACCTTTTGTATATAATTATTGTTTTAGCGACTTCTACAATTTTGACTTTAATCTCATACAAAAAATTTAGTATCAAAGATTTATAATATAATATTTAAAACAAAAAAAAGGATACCAATTGTGTGAACTAAATACGGTTCAAATAAAATGATATCCTTTTTAATTTATAGAATTTGCATTCCCTTTATTTCAATATATTTTGGCCCTTTATAACCATTTAGTGTAACTTCTTCAGAAGAAAATACTAAATTCTTTTTTGCTTCGTGTATATTTCCACTAATACTAAATCCTGTAACTGGAATGCATTTTTTACCATCAAAGTAAAAAGCAAGTCTAACTTCTCCACCAAAAAAGCCGCTATGGAAATCTAATTGCATTCCACTAAAGCTTGCACAATAAATATATGGTTCTTGTTTCATATCTTCAAAAGACTTATTTCCTACTTTTGCAACTATATTACTAATAATCCCTGTAGGATTTTTAACATTAAGATAATAACCAAAACGATAGCTTCCATGATTATTTACCGCAATAGCATTATCAATTATTTTTACATCTTTTAATACAACACCATCATCATCAACAATTGAACTATTAACAGATCCTTTTATAAAAGGCGTTAATGTAATATCCATCTTATCCCCTGTAATATCATCACCTTGCACAGACTTACCTAGCTCAGATAGATTTACTTTTAAGAATGAACTTGTATAGCTTAAATCTGTTACAAATGCTCTAAATATTTGTTTTACTTCATCATCTACTAATATAATTTTACAATTTAAATTTTGTGGAATAGTTACTGCTTCACTGCGTGACTTTGCCAAAGTAAGTATTTCATTAACTTCTTTTGTAATATTATCATAATCAATATTAGACACTTCAAATGATTTATATAATTCAAATTCCTCTTTTTCACTTTTCCATGTTGGAATAACTTCTACCATCAATCTATATTTATCAAAATTTACATTAACTCCGTTTGAATTTACTATTGTAATATTATTGTGGTATAAAAAGATTTCTGTAGAATTGATCCAACCATTTTCATAACTATCAGCCTTAAAAATTGCTTCTACAATCTTATCGGCATATTGATTTAGAGGCTTTTCACTTAAATTAGAAGATAAGTTGTTAGTGTATTCTTCCTTTTTAGGTATATCATGATATGCATTTTTAACAAAAGATGCAGCAAATACAGCTTCTTCTATTTTTTCTTTTATTTCAATATCGCTAGCATTTACTGAAATTTTAATATTTGCAGATCCACGATATTGTTCGAAATCATGATAAACTGTTACGTAGCATTCAGAATAATCAGTTGCTCTATTTGTTTCTAATTTATCTAAAACATAGAATAATTCAGTAGTATTAGCTTTAACAAAATTAATAAGATATGCACTTACACCTTTATTTTCTTTTAAAAGACTTTCAAGACGATTAATCATCCTAATTTCACCTTCGCTTTCAAATGTGGTCCTCCATCACTTACACGAACCCACTCTTTGTATCCCTTACCGCATTGTCCTCCGCCATGAAGTTCAAATTGATCAGATACCATAGTTATTGATTTTAATAAATCAGGAACATATCCGCTCATTACAACTGGTGCTATAATATTTCCTGTAAATTGACCATTCTTAATTTCTCGACCATATTGTGCAACACATTGAATTCCCCAATTTTTAGGATCTTCCATTCCATTTGATGTATTTACGATAAAATATCCATGTTCAATAGATTTAATCATATCTTCTAGTTTATCCTTACCAGGAGAAAAGAAAGTATTTGTCATACGTGAGTATGCTTTTCTTTTAAATGATTCCCTTCTTCCATTTCCACTTGGTTTAGTACCAAGTTGTAGAGCAGATAAACAATCACTAATACCAGTTTGTAGAACTCCATCTTTAATTATTAAAGTATCACCAGCAAGTACACCATCATCATCAAAGAAGTAAGAAGCAACATTTTGACTTGCTTGTGCACCATCATGCATTTGTACTAACGAACTAGCCACTTCTTTATTAATATAATCTTTTGCTAGTGCTCTATTTTTAACGAACATATCCATTTCAACACCATGTCCAAAGGCTTCATGGGCAATTAATCCAGTAATAGATGGATCTGTTATTATATCATATACTCCCGGAACAACTGGTTTTGCATCTAATAATTCTACACCAAGTTTTACGATATTAGGCACATCTTTTTCAAGTTTATCAAAACATTCTTCTTCATTTATTCCATCAAATGAATTATATGAATATTTAATGTTTTGGCCTTTTCTAACCATCACCATACCCATACAATTAGTCCATGTATAAAATTGTTCTAAATCTTTTTTACTCGAAATAAATGATTTTGAAATTTGTGTATCACTGTAACTAGATCTTGCATTAATTACTAATTCACTTGAAGTAGCAATTTTTTGTTTAATATTATTAAGTTTTTCTACAATTTCTTTTAAAGAATAAATTTTTCCTTCTTTATTTCTAGAAAAAGACTTAACTAATTCTTGTTCTTCAATTAATTTTGCGTCAACACAATTAATAGTTAATTTATTGTCTAGCTTTAATTGTTCAATTACTCTTTGAGCTAAGTTTTGAACCTCTTCCTCTTTAATATCATTGCATGAATATTCAGAATAATGATTCTTATTATAAACCTTTATAACAAAACCACATTGCTCATCTTGAGCATCAGAAATATTTGTTGTTCTTAAATCAGTAGTAACATTCTTTCCTGTAATATGTGTACCTAATATAGACACATATTGATATTCATTCATTAAGATATTTACTAGTTTTTTACAAGCTTGTTTGCGGCTTTTTAAAAACTTTGAATATGACATGCTATCGCCCTTTCTATTTTTATATATTATTATACACTTTATTTTTCTTTTTTCTATAATTATCAAGCAATGATTGAAATAAAAAAAATATCTTTAAATTAAAAAAGATATTTTATTTATTTAGTTTTCTTATTGAAGGATGACTTGATATTAGTTTTTTTATTCCATATGGAGCCTTAAAAGCTACTGTAATTACCTCGCCTTCAACCCCAACAATTAATCCATCACCAAATGCTTTGTGATTTACTTTATCTCCAAGATTATAATCAGTTTTTTCTAAAACAACTTCTTCAACAAATTTTTCTAATCTAGTAGTTTTAACTTCCTTTACAAATTCAGTATTATTATATTTTTTATTTAAACAATTCAAATTAGATAATTTTATATCTCTAATGAATTTAGATGGATTAGCATAATTTATTTGACCATAAAGACTTCTGCTTTTAGCATTAGTTAAATATAATTTTTCCATCGCCCTAGTTATTCCAACATAACAAATACGTCGTTCTTCTTCTTGTTCATCATCTGTATAGCTATTAGAACTAGGGAATATTCCTTCTTCCATAGCTACCATAAAGACAACTTTAAACTCTAAACCCTTTGCTTGATGATAAGTCATTAATTTAACTTTATTGTCATCATCACTTTGATTATCGGTGTCTGTTCTTAAAGCAATATCACTTAACATTGCTTCTAGTTTTTCTAACTTTGTTCCTTCATAAAACTCATCGGCTTCATCGATAACAGACTTAAGTTCCTTAACGTTTTCTAGTCTTTCTTCGCCTTCTTCACCTTGAAGTTTTAACATATCATAATAACCAGATTTATCATTTATTAAATCAACAATTTTTTTAAGTTCGATTGTTTCTAATTGTTCTTTAATTTCTATAATCATTCTTTTAAAAGCTAATAAGTTTGTATATCCAATACCACTAGCTTCTAAGAAATCAATGGATTCAAATAGAGATATTTCTTTTAAATAAGCTACTTCCTGTAATTTAGTAATTAAGGTTTCACCTATTTTTCTTTTTGGTTCATTAACTATTCTCTTAAATGAAAAATCATCATTATAATTCGTTATTAATCTAATGTATGCAACTATATCTTTAACTTCTTTTCTAGAGAAAAACGATATTCCTCCATAAATAGTATATGGTATTTGATATCTTATTAAAGAATCTTCAAATCCTCTTGATAATGCGTTTGCTCTATACATTATCGCAAAATCTTTATTCATATATCCAGACAGTTTTAATTCTTTAATTTTATCAATAACAAACATTATTTCATCATATGAAGAATCTGCATTATAATAAATAGGTTTATCCCCTATATTATTTTCTGTATACAAATTTTTCTTAATTCTATTTTGATTTTTATTTATAACTTCATTGGCTATATTTAAAATACTCGAAGTTGAACGATAATTTCTCTCAAGTAATATAACCTTAGTTTCTAAAAAATCTTTTCTAAAATGATTAATGTTTTCTATTTTTGCTCCTCTAAAAGCATAAATACTTTGATCTTGATCACCAACAACAAAAACATTATGATGATTACTTGATAATTGATAAATTAAGTTATATTGTTTGGTATTAGTATCCTGAAATTCATCAACCATAATGTATTGAAATTTAGATTGATACTTTTGTAATACAGAGGGATGTTCCTTAAATAAATTGATTGTCATAATTATTAAATCATCAAAATCTAATAAATTATCCCTTTTTAAAATTGCATTATATCTATTTTCGATTTTTTCTATTTGATCCTTATATTCTAAAGGATAGGAATAATTATCTAAATTTTTAGAATTAGAGATACATTTTTTTACATATGATGCCTTTAAAAATTTAGTATCAATATTTAATTCTTTAATAATATCTCTTAAAACACCTATCGCATCATCTTCATCTAAAATATTAAATCTACTAGTATATGGTGGCATTTTATCCATTTCATATCTTAAAAGTCTAGCACAGAAAGAGTGAAATGTAGATACCCACATATATGTTGTATCACTATTAATTAATTTTGATATTCTTTCTTTCATTTCTCTAGCTGCTTTATTCGTAAATGTCACAGCTAAAATATTCGTACTTGGGACTCCTAAATCTGTAATTAAGTGTGCAATACGATGTGTTAAAACTCTAGTCTTTCCGCTTCCTGCACCTGCCATAACCATAACTGGTCCTTCAGTTGTAATTACAGCATCTTTTTGGGCCGGATTAAGTTTAGATAAATCTAGTTCCATATTGCTTCACTTCCTTTTAATTAATTCTTTGATTCAAAGTATTCCTCATAAGTTGTAATCTTGTCAACAACTTTACCATCTTCAAAACTTATAATTCTATTAGCAACTGTTTGTAGTAACTCAGCATCATGACTTGAAAATAAGATGTTTCCTTTATAGGCAACCATACCTTCATTAAGTGCTGTGATACTTTCAAGGTCTAAGTGGTTTGTAGGATCTTCTAACATTAAAATATTTGCTCCTTCTAACATTAGCTTAGAAAGCATACATCTTACTTTTTCTCCTCCACTTAATACTGTGGCTTTTTTCATTGATTCTTCTCCGCTAAATAACATTCTTCCTAACCAACCACGAATAAATGTTTCTGATTGATCTTCTGGTGAATAATTACGTAACCAATCAATTAAGCTAATTGGATCATTAAAGTATTTTTTATTATCTTGCATTAAATGCCCGATTGAAGTTGTTACACCCCATTTATATGTTCCACTATCTGCTGATTCGATACCTGCTAAAATATTAAATAGCGTAGTAACTATTAAACTGTTTTCAGCTAAAAAGGCAATCTTATCTCCCTTTCTAATTGTAAAACTCAAGTTTTTAAATAAACCTTCTTTAGTTAAATTTTCTACAGTTAATATTTCATTACCAACTTCTCTATTGGGTTTAAATCCAACAAATGGATATCTTCTACTTGATGGTTCTAAATCTTCAATTACAAGTTTTTCTAATAATTTCTTACGACTTGTAGCTTGTTTACTTTTTGATTTATTTGCACTAAAGCGTAAAATAAATTCTTGTAACTCAGCTCTTTTTGTTTCTGCTCTCTTGTTTTGGTCTTTTTGTTGTTTTAATAACATTTGACTTGACTCATACCAGAATTCATAGTTACCTACGAATAATTTAATCTTACCAAAGTCAACATCACAAATATGTGTACAAACATTATTTAAAAAATGTCTGTCATGACTTACAACTAATACAGTGTTTTCAAAGTTCAATAAATAATTTTCTAACCATCTAGTTGATTTATAATCTAAGTTATTTGTTGGTTCATCTAGTAACAAAATATCAGGATTACCAAAGATAGCTTGAGCTAGTAAAACTTTAATTTTCATCTTAGCATCTAAGTCAGCCATTAAAGTATAATGATATTCATCAGCTATACCAAGTCCATTAAGTAAACTAGCAGCATCACTTTCTGCTTCCCATCCGTTAAGTTCCATGAACTCACCTTCAAGTTCTGATAATCTAACACCATCAGCATCAGTAAAATCTGTTTTAGCATAATAGATTTCTTTTTCATCCATTACTTCAATTAATCTTTTATGTCCCATTAAAACTGTCTTTATAACAGTATAATCATTATATGCATTTTGATCTTGTTTCAAAACACTAAGTCTTTCATCTTTATCAATAATTACTTGCCCATTAGTTGATTCAATTTCTCCACTTAATACTTTTAAAAACGTTGATTTACCAGCACCATTAGCGCCGATAATCCCATAACAGTTTCCTTTTGTAAATTGTAAATCTACATGTTCAAATAATTTTCTAGAACCATATTGTAGTCCTAAATCTATTGTTTTAAGCATAATTAATTTCTCCTTTATTCGTGCTAAAAGCCGCCTTTGGCAGCTTTTATTCTAAACTAAATGTTGACTTTAAACCACATGTACGGTTAAATACAAGCTTTTCTTTATTACTATCTTTATCCGTAGTAAAGTATCCATTTCTAACAAATTGGAACTTATCTTCTACTTTAGTATCTTTTAATGACTCTTCAACATAACCATTAAATATGTTTAAAGAATTAGGATTTAATCTTTGCATAAAATCTAAATCCTTTGTTTCTTCCGTTGCATCAAAAATTAATGGTTCAAATAATCTAAATTCCGACTGAACTGCTGTTGTAGCTTCCACATAATGAATGTTTCCGTTTGGTTTTCTTTCGCTAAATCCACTACCACTCTTAGTTAATGGGTCATATGTACAGTGAATCTCAATTATTTCTCCATTAGATTTTTTAATTACTTCATTACATTTAATAAAGTAAGCATGCATTAATCTAACTTCAACATCTTTACTTAATCTTTTCCATTTTTTATTAGGTTTTTCTTCTAAAAAATCATCTTTTTCAATATATAGATATTTACCAAAGGCAATTTTTCTATTTCCTAATTCTTCATTTTCACTATTATTAGAAGCTTCTACATATTCAATTTGTCCTTCTGGATAATTTGTAATCACAACTTTTAATGGATTAATGATCGCATTAGGTCTAATTGTTTTTAATTTTAAATCTTCACGTAAATAATGATCTAAAACTTCGGCTTCTGTTGTTGAATTGATTCTTGATAATCCTGTAGATAAGATAAACTCTTTAATTGCTTCTGGAGTTAATCCTCTTCTACGTAAACCCACAAGTGTAGGCATACGTGGATCATCATAACCACTTACTTTTTTAGCATCAACTAATTGTTTGATATATCTTTTCGACATAATAGTATTAGTTATATTTAAACGTCCAAATTCATATTGATGAGGAACATTTTTCATTTCGCAATTTTCAACAAACCAATCATATAAAACACGGTGGTTATCATATTCTAATGAACATAATGAATGACTAATATTTTCAAAAGAATCTTGTAGTGGATGAGCAAAGTCATACATTGGATATATACACCATTTATCACCTTGACGATGATGATGCACATTTAATATACGGTACATTGCTGGATCTCGCATATTCATGTTTGGATGAGACATATCAATTTTGGCTCTTAATGTCTTCTCTCCTTCTTTATACTTGCCATTACGCATTTCTTCAAATAACTTTAAATTTTCTTCAACTGTTCTATTTCTATATGGGCTATTAGTTCCAGCCTCATTTAATGTACCACGCGTTTTAGACATTTCTTCCTGTGTTAAATCACAGACGTATGCTAATCCTTTTTTAATTAAAAGAATAGCTTTTTCGTATGTTTCTTCAAAGTAATCACTACCAAAAAAAATATTAGTTGGATTATATCCTAACCATTTTAAGTCAGCAATGATACCATCAACAAATTCTTGTTCTTCTTTTGCTGGATTAGTATCGTCAAAACGTAAGTTAGTTTTTCCGTTAAAACATTTTGCTAACTCAAAGTTTGTAACTATTGCTCTAGCATGTCCAATATGTAAATAGGCATTAGGTTCAGGCGGAAAACGAGTAATGATTTCTTTTACTTTTCCACTTTCTAAATCTGATGTCATAATTGTTTTTATAAAATTTGAAATTTCTGCCATTTTAATCACCTGTAAGTATTATACTAGAAAACAGCTTATAATCCTAGTATAAAATATATTTTATAAACTTTCTAATTCCATAGAACTATTAGCATTAATATCTAATAATCTACTTTTACCTTCTATTTTATATTGATAATAACCAGCAGCCGCAATCATTGCTGCATTATCAGTACAATATTTAATTGAAGGAATACATATTTCAAAACCTTTTGTATCTGATAAAAATCTTTCCTTTAAGCCCTTATTTGCACTTACTCCACCAGCAACAATAATTTGTTTTACATTATATTCTTTAGCCGCCTTAAATGTTTTAGTAGTCAAAACATCAACCACACTAGTTTGAAATGAGGCACATAAGTTCTTAATATTAATTTCTTCACCACGTTGCGTAGCATTATGATGTAAATTTATTACTGCACTTTTTAAACCAGAAAAACTAAAATTATAATTATCATTACCTAAAAATACTCTTGGCAAATTATAAGTATCTATTCCTTCATGTGCTAATTTATCAACATGTGGTCCTCCTGGATATGGAAGTCCAACAACTCTTGCAACCTTATCATAAGCTTCACCAACTGCATCATCTAAAGTTCCACCTAATATTTCAAATTTAAAATGGTCTTTCATATAGATTAATTCTGTATTACCACCACTAACTAATAGCGCCATTAAAGGGAATTTCATTTCATGTTCAATTGCATTAGCATAAATATGGCCAGCCAAATGGTGAACTCCAATAATGGGCTTATTAAACATTAAACTAAATGTTTTAGCAGCATTAATTCCTACTAATAATGAACCAATTAAACCTGGCCCTTCAGTAACCGCCACTAAATCAATATCTTCATATTTTAAATTAGCTCTTTGAAATGCTTCTTCAAAAACCATACTAACATTATATACATGATGTCTACTAGCTATTTCTGGAACAACTCCACCATACATTTTATGAATATCAATTTGAGTTAATATAACATTGGATAAAACTTCCTTGCCATCTTTGACAATAGCTACACTTGTTTCATCACAACTTGATTCGATTCCTAAAACTATCATCATATCACCTACATCTTTTTAATTAAAACTAATGCATCTTCTTTATTTGCATAATATTCTTTTCTTCTATGTGAATATTTAAAATCAAACTTTTCATATAAGTTAATAGCACTAGTGTTACTTTCTCTTACTTCTAAAGTAATAATTTCAATACTATTGTTTTTCATATCACTAAAAACATGTTCAAGCATTTTACTCCCATATCCCATTTGTCTTTTACTGGAAATAATTAAAAAATTAACAATTTCAGCAAACCCCGATTGCTGCCACGAACCTAAATATCCTACTATTTCATTATCCTCTTCATAAATATAGTATCTAGCAACTTCATTTTTTGTTACTTCGTTAAGTAACATCGTGTATCCTAAAGTTTCATTAAAAGTATTTAATTCTAATTCAATAACCTTATCGATATCACGAATTTCCATCTTTCTAATCGGCATTATTTAAGTTTCTTTCTGCTTCAACTAATCTTAAGTAATTTGGAACAAAGGCATGAGGATTCTTTACTTCTGTAGCATATTTCAAAACAATAAGAGGATTTACTTTAAATTCACTTTCGTTGACAACTATGTCATAACTATTTTTTAAAATTTCTTCTTTACTTCTTAAATCTTCTTTTAATACTATTTCATAATTATCATACATACTACTAAAAACATTTCCTCTTCTAGCATCTATCATAGATATAACTTTATTATTAAATCCGCTAGCCATTAAAAATAAGGACCTAATTTCATATAATTTAACATTACTTAAGCTAGTAAGCATTTTAGATACAGTAACAGCCATTCTAACCCCAGTATATGATCCTGGCCCAACTCCACTAATTACTTTATTCAGTTCTAAAGGATTTAAATTATATTTTTTTAATAATTCTTCAATAACTAATACGATATTTTTTGCATGATCATTTTGACCGCTAATATATCTTTCTTCCAAAACTACACCATTTTTAACTAAAGCACAATATAGCACTTTCGTTGAAGAGTCTAATATTAAACTATACATCTAAATCACCAACAATTCTTTCATATCTACTACCAATTCCACTAATTGATATTTCCCTTTTATCAAACCCTAAATGTTTGATATTAATCCTTAAATATTCACTTGGTAATAATTCTTTAACCTGATAAGGCCACTCTATAACAGCCACTCCATCAGTACCAATATAATCTTCCAAATCAAAGTCTTCATTTAATCCATCTAAACGATATAAATCTAAATGATATAACGGATATTTCCCCTGATATATTTTAACTATGGTAAAAGTAGGTGAATTAATAATTTTAGTAACGCCTAAAGAACTACCAATACCTTTTGTAATTGTAGTTTTTCCAGCTGATAAATCTCCCTCTAATAAAACTACATCTTTTGGTTTTAAAAGTATTCCGATTTTTTTTCCTAATTCTATAGTTTCCAAACTATTATTAACAATAACTTTTTTTAACATAATATCACCTTG
>JAVBOS010000177.1:0-2562 GCA_031550255.1 Anaeroplasmataceae bacterium
CATACTGAATATTTAATATTAATAATATTAAATTGTATTCTATTCTTTTGATAATAAATGGCATGACATTAAATATAAAAATAACAATTCCAAATACCAACAAATAACTTAGTAATACCTTGATTTGCAACGGAAAGTTTATATAATGATTTAATATTTTATTTACCAATGCTTAATCCACCTCTTCAATATCATTAACATATTTATTATTCTCAATTTGCTGATAATTAGAACCAGTTAAAAATTCCTGAAAAATAATGTTTAAACTTGATGAGGTTAGATTTTCACCATATTTGCCCACAATATCGTTTACCATAGAATATATTTCTTTTTTTCTTTCCATTGCTGTATTTTGAATATTTAATGCCTTTGAAGGATCTTGTAATAAACTTAATATCTCTAGTTTTGTTAATTTCTCATCTTTAAACATATCAAAAAATTCCGGTAGCTTTCTAAATATTTCTTCCTCTTTTTGTGTTACCCTAATACTATCCAAAGCTATATCATCTAATTCAAGTTCTGCACTATTTTCTTCTAATATGATATTCTGCTGTAACAGTATTTTCTTTACTTTATCAGAAGTAACTATTTGATTAATTTCCTTATTTAATTCTTTCTTTTGCTCTCCCTTATAAGATCCATCCAGTTTTGAAAATTCTTGCTTCATTACATTGGATATTTCTTGTTCAACTAATACTTTTTCTATATTAAAGGATTTATTCTTATCTATAATTCTGTAGATTGTATTAACCTTTATCAAAAAATATCCTACATTATTTTCCAAACTTACTTTATACATAAATACATAATTATATTTTCTGTTTTCAAACAAATGTTTGGAAATGAACTCATTTTCTTTTTCATTGATATCTACTGATATGTAAAGTTCTTTAATAACTGTATCTTTTATGCCTTTTTCCTTCATCTCTTTTGCATCAAAATTAAGCTTTTCTGAAAGAGCATGATAATCTGCAATTGTATACTTTTTACTTGATAATTCTAATTTATTATATATATGTGTATGTAATAAATAATCTAAATCTTCTTTTCTTGAATTTAAAGGTAAGTTTTTCAACACTTCATAAACAAGTGTCACCTTAACATCAAATTTATGCAAAGGTATAGAAGAATTCAAATTCATATCATAACTTACGCTATATTCTATGCCCTTCATAATCCTATTTCGAATCATTTCTTCTACTGCTTCATCAAACAATATATTTTGCATAAAAACTTGTTTTTGTTTAATCGTAAACCCTTCATATTCAAATGCATAATCACTTAATTCTTCTAAAATTGTCCTTTTAAGATTATGTAAATCGTCAACATCATAATTTTGACTAATACCTGATAGTTTTGTATGAATGACTTCACAAATTGTATTTTTTACACTTAATTCGTTTTTCTTGTAATTCATAAACAAAGCGTATTGATCAATTACTATATTAAATTTTATATCTACATTAAACTTACAAAAATTATTTGAAGAAGGGAGCTTGTCATTATATGAAATTGCAATAACTTTTTTATCCAAAAATTCTAGTACATATTTATCTACCATAATTGTTACATTATTTGATATTAATTCAATACCATATTCATAAATCCTATTTAAAATATCAAATTCTATGTACTTTTTAATTTTCTCTTCAAATACTTTGTAATCTGTAATTGATACTTTTTTACCCATAGATTTCACTTCTTTATCTAATATTTTCTTGATATATTCTTCAATATCCTCATTATCCTCTTTATGAACATAATTGTTAATAAAGCAAATAGGATCCCTTATTTTAATATTAAGCAATATATTAGTAATAAATTTATTATAACTATCACTCGATATAGCTTCATATGAAAAATCAAATTTACAATTTTTTTGCTCAATAATAAAATAATATGTATAGGGGCATATTACCTTATGTGATAGTGGTAGCTTATATCCATAATCTACCTTTTGCAATTCATTATTCTTCTTTACAAAAACAATACTTGTTCCCTGCTTAATAACAGGAAATTGATTTTTATTTACTTCTCCTTGTTCTAACACTATTTTATTATTCATTCTTTTCTGTATTCTCCTTCATGTCAAATATTTTTTTTAATAATTTATTTGAAGCATCAGATTTTCTTAATTTCAATAATAAATCAATAATCAAACCCTGTTGTACCGTTTTATTTCCTTTTACTAAGTCTCTTATAAAATATACAAATTTGTCATAAACAATGTCCTGATTTTTATATTCCTCTATATAGTTTTGAACCAACTCTTTTACATCCTCAATCCAATATTGATTATCTATCAGTTTAAACAATATAATCTTCACATATTCTTGGTATTCACCCCCCCTTACGTAATCATCAATAATAATAGGTATTTTTATATTTTTATAATCAGTTGTGATCACAAATAATTTAGTAATTGTATTTGACAATATAATTTCACCAGTACAAAAAAGTCTAATATTTTGCAAAGTATAGGCTATCTTCTTTAATATATATCTTCTTATGTCAAAACTTATATAAAACAATGAAACCAAGGTTATTCTTATATGTTTACAT
>JAVBOS010000123.1:0-4721 GCA_031550255.1 Anaeroplasmataceae bacterium
ATTTCCTCTTTTGGTGATAAAAAAATTATTGGCAACATTAAAAATTGAAAAATAGCTATATATGCAATTCCAATAATTGAGGCTCCCTCAGTTACTAATATTGCACCTTAAAGAAACAATATAATAAATAAAATTAAAACATTAAATACAAGTAAATAAATATTTCCCAATCTAACATATTTATTATATTCTTTAAAATATTGTGATTTATTATCTATTATTTTCTTTTTTTCATCTTCAAGAAGTTGATATACTATTTCAGCTTTATCATATACTTTTCTTCTTTTTTTTATAATAAAAAAATTTATAAAATAACTAATAGCAATTAGTAAAAAACTTGCAGCAGCTAATAACCCTAAAACAAGCAAATAATTAGCAAGTAATACACCTATAACAATAACTGGTATAAGTATAAATAAATAAACAATTGCAACAAATAAAAATGATTGCTTTGTAAAACTATATTTTTCCATAATGCCTCCTAAAAATTTAAAACTAATTATATTATAACATTAACAAACAAGTTTAGAAAGCGCTTTATTGTTTGCTTATCAATATTTTAATTACAATTTCATAATAATGATTTTTATTTTTTAAGTTAAATAATATATTCAATTAATAAGATTAGTTCTAATTATATAAACTATAGTTTTAGTTGAATGATTGATAAAAGAAAACAGCCAAAATCAGAGGATTTCGGCTGTCTTTTTTTACATTAAATAAACTTTAAATTATAATTTTAATTACTTTTTTGTTTAATAAAAAAAGTTTTTCCTTTTTTCTTTAATTCAAAATATTTACTTAATTCCTTTTGAAAGAATTGAAGCACTTGTTTATTACTTGCTCCATAATTTTTAGGATTAAAATCTTTCATTTGATTTTTCAATTTTTGAATAACATATGAAAAGTCAGCAAAATTATCTTCTTCGTGATTATTTTTTATTATTCCATTAATTAAATCAATTAAATCTGTCATTGGATCTTTATTCGATACCTTCTTAGATGAAGTTATTTTTTCGACACTAATAAAATAGTCACATGCATTTTTAAAATGGTCTACTGCTTTATTATCACCAGCACCAACAACATACTTATCGTGTTTTTGTAGTTTTAATATTAATGGAGTAAAATCACTATCATTCGTGGCTATACAAATACAATCAATATAATCCTTGCCTAATAAATCCATTGCTTCAATAGTCATTCTTATATCTACCGCGTTTTTACCAGTTGAATAGGCAATTTGTGCTATTGGTTCTATTCCAAATTTAATAAATTTTTCCTTAATCTTTCCATCATTTAAATTTGAATAAAAGGCATATTTTATTAAAATATTGCCTACTTCATTTAGTTCATCAAATAGAATGGGAAAATATTTTTCTTGATTAAAGTTATCATAATCTATTAATAATGCTATTTTTTTCTTATCCATACTTTAATCCTCTATTTTTTAATTATATTAATGTATTCATCATATTTTAAACTTTTAGTAAAATCACTAGCTTTAATAGTTATAGTAACATCATCACCATCTAAACTCTTACCTTTTATCGTAAAATTTAACATTTCTTGTACAGCTCTATCTATTTCAACCACTAAAACAATATTATTGATCGTTAAATCTAACTTTATTAGATTTATAGAGTATTCATAATCAGATCCAAAAGTAGAATTCATCATTAATTGTGGTGAAGTACTTGAAAAAGCATTACTTGTTTTAAAACTAGAATTTTTAATTTTATTAAAATCTAAATTATACTCGAATGTTTTTAAAGTTGTATTTAAAGCTAAAAATTCATCTTTAGTTATTTTATATTGTTCCTCTAAAATATTGTTTTCTTGAAAATTATGCACTTTTTTAATAACAAGCTCTTTTTCATAGAAATATTCATTTTGAATACTATTATTTGAATATTTAATATGAAATTTATCATCTTCAAAATTAGCATATGAATAATAAAATTTTTCATTTCGAACTTCTATATTCCAAATATTAGAATTTAAAAAGTATCCTTTACTCTCATCGATTACATGCATCACTTCATTTTCTTTTGTTCTACATGATGTCATAAAAAATATAACAAATATTACTAAAAAAATTCTTAAATTTTTCATAATTTACCCCCTTATTTTAATTTATTATAACATAATTTTTTTTATTTTCAAAATATGGTTGTTTTTAATTAATTTCTTTCTCTTTAATAGCGAGGCAAGAAAATAACTAAGGAGAAAATAAAAATGTCATACAATCCAAGTAGTTCTACAACTACACCAACTTCAACAGTGAAGTTAGAAACAATCATATTATGCCAACATGGATACCAAGGAAATTCAGGAACATTCACTAAATTATTTGAAAATTTAAATAATTTAGGGCAAGTAACACTTACTAATGTTCTAACAAAAGATACACCTGTTAGTGTCTATGAAAACATTGCTAAAACCGATGCAAAGAAAGTTTTCATTAGAACTCAATTTTCCAATAAAATTGGCAGAGTAGCTGAGCAAGTAAAAGAATTAAATACAATTATCGAAGGATTAAAAAAAGCAACCGGTAATTCCGTTAAATTTATTTTAGTTGGACACAGCAAAGGTGGGTTAGTAAATATGCGTTATTCAATTGATTATCCAGGAAAAGTTCAAAAATTAATTTCTGTGGGGACACCATATAATCCAAACATTATGGGCTTCGCTCAAAGTTTACTTGATGATATTAGTTTTGTTTGCACAGGAATATCAGTAATTACTGCACTTTTAAATGCCTATGTAAGCGATGAAGATTTAGGAAGCACAGCATTTTATGAAAAATTAAAAAGAGATTGGAATAATTTACCAATCAGTCAAAAACCAATCATTACTACTATCGGAGCTTCGCAAATTGGATTTAACGCAAACATAAATACTGGTGGTGATTTAGTTGTTAGTTTAGCTTCTCAACAAGCAAATGGATATAGCAATATAAATTCTAGACCTGTTGTTTCAGAAAATTACATCCATGTAAATCATTATAATTGGAAAGATCAATTAAAAATACACTTTAATTTAATTGAACGTACAACTGATGAAATACAAGCATTACAAGCACTTAGTACTGGAGATGCTTTAGGAGCATTATTAGGATTAATACTTACAACAATGATTCCTAACAATAAAGATAACAAAACTTATAATCTAATTCATACTAGAGAATTTGGAAACAATACTATAGCACGTGAAGTATTAAATGGAGTTAATTTAGAAAAACCTTCTACTTTAAAACCTATTATCAATTTAAGATATTATTAAAAAAATATTCTTGCCTCAATATTTTAATAAGGAGTTTTAAAAATGAATAATAAAATTAAATTAAAGATTTTAAGAAACATTATTAATTGCATATTTTATGATTTTTCTAAGTCAGAGCTTATAGAAGATGTTTTAAATAACAAAAACACTGATATCGATTGTCAATCAATTATCGATGCACTTGAAATGATTATGGTTAAAAAAATATCTACACTTGAGGAAATTACAAACTTATATTATTTGATTTTTCCTACACATGAAAAAAAGAATCTAGATGTTAATAAATTAAAATTTCTAGTTAGATATCTTAAAAACAATGACCAAGATAAAATATTTAAGTATATACTGAAAAATAATATTTTTAATGAGTATTCATACATTATAGCAATTTATATATTTAACAGTATATATTATAGCCTTGAAAATAAATTAATTGTTTTTTATACAAGTTATAAAAGAAAATATATTTATTATTCAAAAAAAACATTTTCAAAATTTAAAGAATTCCATAATTTAACAATTGAGGAAAATGAAAAGTATTACACTCAAAAAAAAATATATACTCTTGAACAAATACATAACAAAATACATGATTCGGATCTTCAAAGCATAAATATACTAGCAATAAAGGAATTATATATCTTTGGATCTTATGCCAAGAAAAATAACAATCAATTCAGTGATATTGACTTCTTTGTAATATTAGATCTTGAACAACAATATCTCATGATTACACAAGAAGCTTTAAAAAAACATCTTTATAAGATTTTTGAAACAAACTTAGATGTACATGTAACGAGTTTAAAATTACCTTTAAGTAACTTTGAAAGAAATATATTAAATTATGCAATAAAAATTATTTAGTAATAAAGCTATCATTTTGAAATGATGGCTTTATTTTTAATGTCATTAAATTAGTTATATTATACGTAAAATGAAAAAATAAAAATAAAGTAGAAATCATTTCTAGATCTTGAATATTTACAGTAGCAAAAATATTTATGTATAAAAATATTTATCCTAAAATAGTTACAATTGCTGAAGATAAAAAATATATATTTTTGTGATTATCCATATTAACTTTTATAAGTTACTACAATTCACACAGATGATATGTAATGGTTATTTAACAAATTAATTAGTTTTATATAGTCACTTTCAGAAACTAGTATTTTATTGATAGTTCTAAATAAATTAAATACTTTTGTTCCAATATCATTTAAACTTACATTATTTTCAAATTTAATAATTGTAATTTTCTCATATCTGAAACTGCCTCCATATAACTTAGCTACAAATATTGGAATAGTTATTGTATCAGTTTTTCCTATCGGAACATCTAATAGGTAATATCCATCACATACCTTTAGGTTTCCACCTATTTCATTTAATTTGTATTCTGTAAAATTACTACGTCCTCAAATGAATCGCCATAT
>JAVBOS010000104.1:0-10347 GCA_031550255.1 Anaeroplasmataceae bacterium
TTTTAATTAATAAAAAAATACTTGAAATAGAAAAATCACTTGGAAATGTGAATTATGATAAGATAACGTTTAATATGGATGAGACATCTATAATAACGTTGTTAGAGGAAGTACAAACTATACCTTTCTTAGAAGTACATAAACTTGTTATAATGAACAGAAGTGAATCATTTTTTGGAAAGAAATTTGATGAGAAATTATTTGACTCTTTTGTTAATTATTTAAAAAAACCTTTATCTACAACAACTTTGATAATTATAGTAGAAAAAGATTTAGAATCTAAAAGTCTTGTTTTTGGTGAATTGAAAAAAAATACAACAATTTGTAATTTACTAAATAGTACGCCTGTAAGTCATTCGGATTATGTTAAAGATTATGTAACAAGTCAAGGATTTTCAATTTCTAATAGAGCAATAGATGAACTACTACTTAGAACGGATTCTAATATGCAGACAATAACTATTGAGCTTGAAAAAATAATGACTTATAATAATGAAAATAAAATGATAGAGTTAAAAGAAGTTATTTTACTAGTAAATAGAAACCTAGAAGATAATATATACAATTTAATTGATGCCGTATTACAAAAAGAAAGAAAAAAGGTTATGGACATGTATAACGACATGATGGTATTAAATGAAGAAGAAACAAGAATGGTATCTGCTTTATTAAACAAATTTAATGAAATGTATGATATAAAATCATTGGTTGAAAAAGGATATTCTCAAAATGATATTGCTGCATTGTATAATATAAAACCAGGAAGAGTTTACTATATGATGAAAAATGCTAATATGTCAACTATGAAAGATATTAAAAGAAATATAAACGCACTTTCAGATTTAGACTTTAACATAAAAAGCGGAAAAATTGACAAAAAATTAGGTTTAGAATTATATTTACTTTCAATTTAGATAAAATAAAAAAAACACTTTATGTGTTTTTTTATTTTATAATATAAAAATTATAAAGCGTTAACTTCAGATGCTAAGTCAGATTTTTTTCTTGCAACGAAATTTTTGTGAACGATACCTTTAGCTTGAGCTTTGTCAAGTTTTTTATATGCGTTAGATAAAGCGGCAGTTGCAACTTCTTTATTTTTTGCAGTACAAGCAGTTTCTACAGCTTTAATTGCACTTTTCATTGCAGATTTGAAGCTAGCATTTCTTTGTCTTGCTTTTTCGTTTGTTTTAATACGTTTGATTTGTTGTTTGATGTTTGCCATTTGGATTCACCTCCACCATTAAATTAACATGCTATATAATTATAACAAAAGAAATAAAGTATTGCAATAAGAAAAATGAAAATGCTGACTTTTTTCTAGAAAAAATTGTATATATATTTTTTAAAGGCTAAGAATAAAAATAGGTGATAAAATGAAAATGAATTTAAGAACAGATTTAGCAATTGAAGAATTTGCTAAAGAACAAGCAACCTCGCAAGAAGAAAGAAATTATTTTGGTTGCAAGGTTACTTATTTAGATATAAGTGAAGAAGAAGCAAAAAAGTATAAAAAAAATGGTGGACAGTATTATACACTAGAAACAACTGCTTTCAAAGAATTAGACCATGATAAAGAACAAAAAGTTATTAAGGCAATTCAAAAAATTATGAAAGAATTATTAGATAGCTTAAATATAGGCTTTGATGATCGTATTTTTGTTGTTGGATTAGGAAATAGTGAAATTACACCAGATGCATTAGGACCATTAGTTGTAAGTAAATTATTGGTGACAAGACATCTTTTTGAAAATAATATTATGGAAGATAATATGCGAATCGTTAGTGCTTTAGCTCCGGGTGTTATGGGACAAACAGGAATTGAAACTTCTGATATTATTCAAGCTGTTGTAAAAAAAGAAAAACCTAGCTTAGTAGTTGTAATAGATGCTTTAGCTGCCAGAAGTATTAGAAGAATAAATCAAAGTATCCAGTTTACTACTTCTGGAATTAACCCTGGTAGTGGAATAGGAAACAAAAGAAAAGAATTATCTAAGAAAACACTTGGAACAAATGTAATTGCTATAGGTGTACCAACGGTTGTTGATGTATTAAATATTACACATGATGTTTTTGGTCATTTAGATAACTTAATTGAAGATGAAAATACAAAACAAGAAATAAATAATTTAAGAGGTCAATTATTTGAACGAATTGATGAAGATGAAGGATTAGATTTCTTCGTAACACCAAAAGAAATTGATCAAAATATTGTTGATATGGCCAATGTAATTAGTAGAGCTTTAAATATTAGTTTTCATAACATATAAAATGACATTTTTCTAATAAAAAATATTGTAAATTATTATTGGTGATAATATGCAAAAAAATAGAACAACGATAGTTTTAATTTTGTTATTGTTTGCGATAGGTATAATGGTTGGAACGACATTAAGCAAATCAAGTATTAATGATGGCATTGATGATTTTGAGGATGTTATAGAACAACCTAATAATAATTATGATGAAATAGTTTTTATTGATACAACATCTAATTTATTTGTAAAAATCGCAAAACTTATGGAAAAAATAATTAATAAAGCAATAACATTGGTTGTTGATATAATAACTAAAGCTTTTGGCTTTGTTTTTGGCGTTTAATTGTTTTTTCTATTTAAAATTTATTAAAACTTTGATATAATAGTAATGTATATTTTTGTAAAAAAATAGGAGGAAAATTATGACATTACCTAATAAATTAACTTTGTTAAGAATTCTTTTTATTCCGGTTATGGTTATTATATATTATATTAAGCCATTACAAGAACAAATTATAGTTCTAAACATAACATATTCAAATTTTATTAATGGAATTATTTTTATAGTAGCATCTTTAACAGATATGTTAGATGGTAAGATAGCTAGAAAATATAACTTAGTAACTACATTTGGAAAATTTGCTGATCCATTAGCTGATAAGATGTTAGTATTTACTGCGATTTTATTATTAATGGGACAAGGAATAGTTCCAGTATGGATTGCGATAGTTATTATGTGTAGAGAATTTATCGTTTCAGGAATCAGACTAGTAGCAGTTGAACGTGGGACTGTTATTGCTGCAAGCAAACTTGGAAAATATAAAACAGCATCTACAATGGCTGCATTATTTATACTTTTCTTTTTTCAAGCAAATCAATATATACAATTAACAGGGGAAATTATTTTATATATTGCTACTGCATTAACAATAATTTCTGGTATTGATTATTTTTGGAAAAATAGAGGACCAATTTTAGAATCTATTTAATTTAAGAAAAAAATAATTAATAATACTATTATATATTAGAGGTGACTGTATGAATGAAAGAGAACAAGCTTTAGAACAAGCACTAAAGCAAATAGAAAAACAATATGGTAAAGGGTCTATAATGAGACTTGGTGATGAAGCTGATCGAAAAATTGAAGTTATATCAAGTGGATCAATTTCATTAGACAAAGCATTAGGTGTAGATGGTTACCCTAAAGGAAGAATTGTTGAAATATATGGGCCAGAATCATCTGGTAAAACAACATTTGCGCTACACGCTATTGCAAATGCTCAAAAATCTGGAGGATTTGCAGCATTTATTGATGCAGAACATGCCCTTGATCCTGTATATGCTAAAGCATTAGGCGTAGATATTGAAAATCTAATTTTGTCTCAACCAGATAATGGAGAACAAGCATTAGAAATTGCTGAAGCATTAATAAGAAGTGGTTCAGTTGATATAATAGTTATTGACTCGGTAGCTGCTTTAGTTCCAGAAGCGGAATTAAATGGAGATATGGGCGATTCACATGTGGGATTACATGCTAGATTAATGAGTCAAGCAATGCGTAAATTATCCGGAATTATAAGTAAAACAAATTGTGTTGCTATTTTTATCAATCAGATTCGTGAAAAAGTTGGCGTTATGTTTGGTAGTCCAGAAACTACAACTGGTGGACGTGCATTAAAGTTTTATGCATCAGTTAGATTAGATATCCGTCGTGGTGAACAATTAAAAGATTCAAGTACAAATGTTATTGGAAACAAAACAACAGTAAAAGTAGTTAAAAATAAAGTTGCTCCACCATTTAGAACCGCAGAAGTAGATATTATCTACGGTGAAGGTGTTTCTAAAGTAGGAGAAATAGTTGATTTGGCTGTAAAAGCAGAAATTATTAATAAGGCTGGAGCTTGGTTTAGTTATGAAGGTAATAAACTAGGGCAAGGTAGAGAAAATGTTAAAGAACTTATAAAGAATAATCAAGCATTGGCTGATGAAATCGAAAAGAAAGTAAGAGCATTATAAAATAAAAAAAGGCAGAAATGCCTTTTTATTTTGTAATTCCGCCTTTAGTTGTTTCGGTAAAATATTGTTCATAAGTATATTTTACAATAACTTTTTTATTTTCAACTTTACCAGCATTATTAGTTTCTGTCCATTGAAGTAAAACATATGCATTAGGAGAATTATATTTAAAAACTAATAATTTTTTAGCAGGATAAACTAAATTATAATTGGAAATAGTAACAGACTTATAATCAGTTGAATCTTTAGCAACGATGATTAATGTTGCTGAAGTTGATTCATTTGACTCTAATCCAACCCAGTATGAAGCAAGTTTAACTTTATAAGTTAGGTTTGAAATTGCTACACCATCTTTCTTAGAATGAGCTTTAGCTTTAAATTTCATAGCTGTTTTACTTGCAACACCTTCAGCATTAATTGTTGGCTCATTGTATTCAGTACAAATTAATTCTAGTTCGAAACTGTTTAATTTATTTGAATTGATTACATTTGGCGTGTATTCTTTTCCAGCTTCATCAGTTATAGTAAATAATGAAGGTTTATTCGTTGTATATATTGTAGAAACAGTAATCACGATTGCCGCAATAGGTAAAATCACAAGATAAAGTAAAATAAAAACTAATTTTCTTGGAATTCTTTTCTTTTTCATAAAAACACCTCTATCTATTTTTATATTCTATTATAAAAAACGTTGAATTACAAGTCTAAAAACTAATTTTAATAATTATGGATACTTCATTGACTAAAACGTTTTTATTTAGTATAATTAACTGTATAGTCTACATAAAAACACATGGTTTTTATAGATTATCATATTAACCAAATTATATTATTGGAGGAAAAACTATGAACATGAATGCTATCGTTTATTCGATACCACCAGGTGTTACAGTAATTCTTCTTATAGTTGGTATTATAGTAGGGATAATTGCAGGATATATTCTACGCGTTGTAATCCGCGAAAAATCTTTTAAAAAAGCAAAAGAAGAAGCTGAACAAATATTTTTAGAAGCTAAAACTGAAGGCGAAAAGTATAAAAAAGAATCTATTCATGAAGCAAAACAAGAAATTTTTTCATTAAAGCAAGAATGTGACAAAGATATTCGTGAACGTAAATTAGTTGTAGTTGAATTAGAAAATAAAATAAATCAACGTGAAGATGCATTAGATAGAAGAAGTGCAAATTTAGATAGACGTGAAGAATTATTAGGAAATAAAGAAACTAAAATTGATGAAAAAAAGGCTGAATTAGAACAACTAAATATCAAAGTAGAAGAAGTTTTACGACAACAAGAACTTAAATTAGGTGAAATTGCTAATCTCTCACGCGAAGAAGCAAGAAACATTATTATGAAAAAAGTTCGTGAAGATTTAGGGCAAGAAATTTCTACTTATATCAAAGAAGAAGAAGAAAAGGCAAAAGCAGAAGTTAAAGTTAAATCAAAAAACATTCTTGCACTTGCAATTCAAAAGTATGCTAGCGAAACAGTAAGTGAATCAACTGTAAGTGTAGTAGCATTGCCGGCAGATGAAATGAAAGGCCGTATTATTGGTAGAGAAGGAAGAAATATTCGTACTATTGAATCATTAACAGGAGTTGATCTAATTATTGATGATACTCCAGATGCAGTAGTATTAAGTGGATTTGACCCTGTAAGACGTGAAATTGCTAAAAAATCATTAGAAATTCTTGTAAGTGATGGACGTATTCATCCAGGAAGAATTGAAGAGGTTGTTGAACGTTGCCGTAATGAAATTGAAATGGATATTCGCGAAAAAGGCGAAGAAGCTGTTTTCAAAACAGGAATCGGTAAAATTCATCCAGATTTAGTAAGATTAATCGGAAGATTGCATTATAGAACAAGTTATGGACAAAATGTTTTAGCACATAGTATGGAAACTGCGTTCATTTGCGGTAAATTAGCAAGTGAATTAGGAGAAAACGAAATTATAGCTAGACGTGCAGGTTTGTTACATGATATCGGTAAAGCAGTTGACCACGAAATTGAAGGATCACATGTTGAAATTGGTATTGAATTAGCAAATAAATATCGTGAACCAAAAGAAGTTATTGATGCAATTGCCTCACATCATGAGGATGTTGCGCCAAAATCAATAATCGCTGTGTTAGTTGCTGCAGCAGATGCATTGAGTTCTGCAAGACCAGGTGCTAGAAGTGATAGTTTAGAAAACTATACTAAACGCTTAGAAAATTTAGAACAAATTTCTAATAGCATTAAAGGTGTTCAATCATCTTTTGCAATTCAAGCAGGACGTGAAGTACGTGTTATTGTAAATCCTGAAGAAGTTGATGATTTATCAACAGTAAAAATTGCTCGTGAGATTAAAGAAGAAATTGAAAACAAATTATCTTATCCAGGAACAATCAAGGTTACAGTTATTCGCGAAACAAGAGCTGTAGATGTAGCAAAATAATTTTAATTTTAAAAAGTCGAATCGTTCGACTTTTTTTTTTATCTATGCTATAATTTGTTTAGAAAAATGGTGAAAATATGAAAATATTATATATAGGAGATATTTTTGGAGAATTAGGTTTAAATTATTTAAAAGAAAATCTTCAAAATATTAGGCAAGAATATAAAGTAAATATGATTTTTGTAAATGGTGAAAACGTTAGCGGTGGAAAAGGTTTAAATTTCCAACACTATCAAGATTTAATGAAACTTGGTGTAAGTGCAATTACAATGGGAAACCATACGTTCAGTAATAAAGAAATAAGAGAATATATTAACGAATCAAAAGTAATTAGACCAGCAAACCTAAATACTGATTTAGGTAAGGGATATCAAACAATAAAATATAATGATAAAACAATTACTGTCATTAATTTATTAGGAAGAATATATATGAATAATATGTGTCTTGACTGTCCATTTCAAACACTTGATAAAATATTAGAAACTGTTAAAAGTGACTATTATATTGTTGATATACATGCAGAAGCAACTAGTGAGAAAATTGCGTTAGCCTTAGATTTTGATGGTAAGGTAGATGCAGTTGTTGGAACGCACACACATGTTTCTACTGCCGATAATAGAGTTCTACCAAATGGAACGTTATATATTTCCGATATTGGAATGACAGGGCCTTTAAATGGAGTTATTGGAGATAATGCCCAAACAATCATTAAAAGATTTAGAACGGGTATTTATGAACCGGCAAAAACAGAAACTGGAGAAGTTCAATTTAATGCAGTTTTGCTTGATTTAAATGATAACAAAAATTCTATTACAAGAATAAATCTAATTAAGTAATATAATAAAATAGTATTACATATATTTTATTATGTATGGAGGATTAGAAAATGGAAACACTTAAAGTATCATCAAAATCAAAACCAAGTTGTGTAGCAGGAGCTTTAGCAAATGCATTTCGTAACAAATCTGTAGTAGAAATTCAAGCAATTGGTGCGGGAGCATTAAATCAATCAATTAAAGCAGTTGCAATTGCCAGAGGCTATGTTGCTCCAACGGGAAAAGATTTGGTTTTAGTTCCTGCTTTTTCAGATATTGTTATCGAAGGCGAAGAAAGAACAGCAATCAAATTAATTATTAAAGCAATTTAAACGGGTTAAAACCCGTTTTTTCTTTGCTTTTGATATTATACTAGTGTATAATAAACAATGGTGATTTAGATGAGAAATTTAAAACTAGCTTTACCTGATTTGAAGGAAGCAAAGATAAGAAAAAAAACTTTAATTGAAAGAATTGAATATAACTTAGATGAAAAATATAAAGATCTAGGTAAAAATAAAACATATTATATATTTACATATGGATGTCAAGGAAATGAAGCTGATACAGAAGTTATGAGTGGAATTTTTGAACAATTAGGATTTACTAAAAGTGTAGAGCCATATGAAAGTGATGTTGTTTTGTTAAACACGTGTGCAATTAGAGAAAATGCAGAAAATCGTATTTGGGGTGTTTTAGGTGCTCTTAAGGGGGTAAAAAGAGAACATCCAGATATGCTTATTGGAGTTTGTGGATGCATGCCACAAGAAGAAAAAGCAACAAATAGATTTTTAGAAACATATAATTTTATTGATATGGTTTTTGGTACACATAACATTAAATCATTGCCAAAACTTATATATGAAGCATATATGACTAAAGCAAAGGTTGTTGAAGTAATATCAACACAAGGATCAATATTAGAAGAAACACCTAAAGTTAGATCATACAAACATAAAGCATGGGTTAATATAATGTATGGATGTGATGAATTTTGTACGTATTGTATAGTACCATACACAAGAGGTAAAGAACGTTCTAGACAAAAAGAAGATATTATAAATGAAGTTAGTGATTTGGTCTCTAAAGGCTATAAAGAAGTAACTTTACTAGGTCAAAATGTAAATGCATATGGAAAAGATCAAGAAACAGATTATACGTTTGGCGATTTATTGGTTGATCTAGATAAAACAGGAATAAAGAGAATTAGATATACAACTAGTCATCCTCGTGATTTAGATGATAAGACGATTGAGGCAATGGCGAAATGTCGTAGTGTTATGCCACATTTACATTTACCAGTTCAATCGGGAGATAATGACGTTTTAAAGATAATGAATAGAAAATATACATATGAAGAATATATGTCAAAAATTAACAAATTAAAGACATTAATTCCTGATATATCTATTACTACCGACATTATTGTTGGTTTTCCTAATGAGACAAATGAACAATTTGAGAGCACTTTGAAACTTGTTGATGAGGTTAAATTTGAAGGTGCATTTACTTTCATATATTCTCCAAGAGAAGGAACTCCAGCGGCAAAAATGGAAGACAATGTTCCGAATGAAGAAAAGAAAGAAAGACTTGCAAAATTAAATAAGCTTGTAAATAATTATTATTTAAAAGGCAACGAAAGATTTATTGGAAGAACAATAAAAGTTTTAGTTGATAGTGAAAGTAAAAGCGGAGATGGAATGCTTTGTGGATATTCAGAAAATAATAAACTTACACACTTTAAATCAGATGATACTTCTTTAATTGGAAAAATAGTTAATGTAAAAATAACTGGTGCTAAAACATGGTTTATTTTTGGTGAATTAAGTGAATAACAAAATTAAAGAATTAACTATGGCAATTAATGAATTAGAAAGTGTAAGAAGACTTAAAACATTAGAAAAATATATAGATAGCAATATTGAGTTGAAAAATAAAATAGAAAATTTATTATTGCTTCAAAAACAAATGATAAATTGTAAGCAATTAGAACTTGTAAATGCATATAATGACTATAAAGAACAATATAGTAATTTAAAAGAAAGTATATTGTTAATTCCGTTTGTTGAAGAATACTTAGAATTACTAGATGAAAATCATTTAATGTTAAAAAACATATTTAAAATTATAGAACATTAAATATAAAACGATATAAATTAGAAACAAGGGCACTTGTTTCTTTTTTTTGCACTTTATTCATGGTATAAGAATATATTATAAATTAGGAGGGGAAATTATGAATGAGATAAGAGAAATCGTTACTAAAGCTGTTGTTGCTAAAGGTAAAAAAAGTATAAATTTAAATCATGTCATAAATACAGATGTTCAACCATATAGTATTCTTGGTTGTTGGATTATTAATCATGAATTTGAAGCTACAAAATATATAGATTCTGTCAGAGTTGATGGTGAATTTGAAATAAATATTTGGTACTCTACAAACAATAATACAAGAACAGATGTTTTAAGAGAAACAGTAATATATAAAAAAGACATTAAAACTAAACAAGTAGTTAAAAATTATTTAGACAGTGGAGAAGACGTATTAGCAAAAATGATTCAACACCCAACTGCTACAAATGCAAAAATTTATGATAATAAAATAGAAATAGATATAACGTTAGAAATACTTGCAGAAGTAATAGGCGAAACAAAAATGCAAGTTACTGTATTTATGCCAGATGCAGTGAATATTGATGACGAGGATATAGAAGATTTAGATATAGAAGTAAACGAAAATTTTTTAAATGTTAAATGAATTGGTTAAAGCCAGTTCATTTTTTTATAAAAATAACAAAAAATGTCGCAAATATAGTATT
>JAVBOS010000174.1:0-3656 GCA_031550255.1 Anaeroplasmataceae bacterium
AGGTTACTGGGACAATGAATATTAAATATTCAACAATTGGATATTATGCCTCAAGTCCGCTTGCTATTACAACAAGTACTACCCATACTTCATCAGCTTATAAAAATTTCTCGAAAACTGGTTTAACAAATGGGGTACAAAATGTTCAAGATGTCAGTTTGCTAAGCGCAAGTGATAAAACAAAAACAAAAATATCAGTTAGGAATATAGATTTGGCTGCTCCATCGGCAGGAGTATTTTCGGCAACTGGTGCATCAAATCCTATATCTCAGGAAATAGAATACTTAGATGTAAATGGAAACAATATTGAAAAAATGGAATATTATTTAACAACATATAATTCATTTAACACAACTGGTGGAACAATGAATTCAGCTGTATTTTTTGAAGTAAAAACTACAAAATCTGAGGGTGTACCTATCAATGTTTTAATGTTTTCTTCTGGTAACTCAAGACAAGCGGTAATCGTTCGTTATCAAGATGAAAATGGGAACTCAACAAGTTATTCGAAAACATCGCCAACATATTCTTATCCACTTTATGATAATACTGCATTTTATGGTCATCAATTTATGATAACGTCTGGTAAGTATTATGTAACTGCTGGAACTAGTAGTATTGGATTTGTATATTTTGGAGTTGGAGGACAAACAGAAGGTGATATTGGTGGAGATGAACAAGGTAATAATAGAATAACATCAGTAGATTTCGTTTATAAAGACGTTAGATTAAATGAAGATATGACGGCGTTTAAGGTTGGTTTAACAACGACGACATATGTATTTAGTGGTGTGCAAATAGTCGTATCAGCTAGTGGTGATTCTGTTATGTTATATTTTAGAAGAGAAGCACCAGAAACAATGATTATATATTATGATAAGTCAAAGTCTAGAGTTAGTAGTGATGGAAGTAAAAACCCTACATTTACAAGTACAACTTCTAAACCGGCTTTAATTAATTATTCTTAAGAAAAATATTCATTTTACATTTTTAGATATTTTGTGATAAAATATGTTATATAATAAAGGGGAAAAATTATGATAAATAATAAAACATTAGATATTTTAAAGGAAAAAGTGGTTGTTGATGAAAGAAATTTAGTGGTAGAGGCAAAAAGTGATGAAAAAGAATTTAGTAAAAATTTATTTTTATCAGTATATAAAGAACATATTATTGTAGCTAATGATATGTTTAATGATGATTTTATTGCTGAGTTTATTCAACCTATTGAAAATTGCAAGATAGAATTAATTGAAGAAGCTAAGATAAATAAATTTATTATTGTGATTGATACCGTTAATTTAGAAACTATAACACTATTTTCTGATTTAGAAAATAAAAAAATATTAAAACAAATACAAAAGATAGTTAATAAAGAATAATAAAGGTGATAGTATGATAGATGAAGTTTTAAAAGAAATTAGTAATCTAAGAAATGAAAGAATGAAAAAGATATATCTTTCAAATGGAATTAAAGAACCAGTATATGGTATTCCAACGAAGGATTTAAAACCTTTATCTAAAAAGTATAAAAATAATTATGAATTAGCTTTAGAATTATTTAATACAAATATTTATGAAGCAATGTATTTAGCTTGTTGGATAACGGATATCAAAAAAATGACAAAGTCTAATTTCGAAGATTGGATTAATAAATCATATTGCAGATTTATTGGAGACTATAGTGTTGCTGTTACATTAGCAGAATCACCTTTAGTTTTTGAAATTGCTAATATTTGGATTAATTCAGATAATGATATTAAAGCTTCAGCTGGATGGTATGCTATAACATGGCATCTTGGTGTAAAAAAAGATAATGAAATTGATTTAGAGTTAATGGAAGAACTATTGAGACAAGCATCAAAAGAAGTATATAATTCTAAAGGAATCGTTTTAGACGCTATTTCACAGTTTATAATGACTCTTGGCATATCTTATCTACCTTTACATGAAAAAGCTTATATACTGGCTAAAGAGATATCTAAATTAGATGAAAATTACGCTTATAATGAAATATCTAAGTTTAGTGAAAAGAATCGTCTTGGATTTAAAAGAAAAAATGTTAGATGTTAAACGATATTTATTAAATAGTCTTAGGTAATAAAGGTTGAAAATTATCAGCCTTTTTATTTATATAAATATTCTGTAATTTTAAGAATGACTATTAAGTTAGAATGTCCCTATTTGACAAATAGATATAAATATAGACATCTTATATAACATATATTATAATTAAGGTATAATTATAGGGAGAATTTATTATGAGAAAAACTAGATTTATATTGGGACTGTTAATAATTTTAATAAGCTTTATTGTATCTTCATGTTATAGTGGTGGAGATTATACTGAAGATATTGATACTGAAGATATTGATACTAAAGAAAAATTAATGGAAATTATGAATAAAGAGATAAATAAAATCGATATGACAATGACTATTGAAGCAAAACAGGGTGCAGAAAATTATACAGCCGAAACAAAAACTGTTTTGATTGAAGAGGATCAAGTATTTAGTGGATATGTAAAGGCAGTAGCTGATGATGAAACTCCACAGGAAATATATATATATAAAAACTATATGTATTTTAATGGTAATGTAACTAAATTTGATATAGAAGATTTAGATTCTACTGATTATACAGATGCTTTGTTCGATATAAATATTAATAATATTTTTAGTGATTTCTCTACTTCGAGATTAACAAAAGGAAAAAGAGTTTACGTTTTAAATAAAAATAATGTCAATTATTCTTCGATATTTGGAAGTTCAATGGATTTACCTGTCACACGAGTGAATATAAGTTTAGAAATAGTTATAGACACTATAGAAGAAATGTTAGAGTCAATAAATGTTAAGTTTTCATTTACATATGAAAATGAACAATGTGAACTGAATTTAAACATGAAAATAAATGCTTATGGTAATAATGTTGTTTTAAATATTCCACAAAACATTAAAACACTGATAGATGAGCGTATTGAACAAGATAAAATAGTTAAATCTCCAGTATTTAGTACTTCAACTTCAACATTTAATGAGTATGGATATGTTTATGTAGATTATGATTATGGTACACAATTATATTATACACTGGATGGAACTACACCTACAAAAAACAGTAGTAGGAGTTCTGGTAGTATATACATTACTGAATCTGTAACTATCAAGGTCATTGCATATAAAAACAATAATTATAGCGAAGTTGTATCAAAATCATTTACAGTTCAAAAACAAGTTAAAATACCAACGTTTAATTATAGTTATGGTACTTATTATGAAGATTTTAATGTCAATATATCTTGTAATACACCAGAAGTAAAAATTTATTATACAGTTGATGGAAGCATGCCAACTAAAAATAGTATTTTATATAATGGTTCATTACAAATCACGAAAACAACAAATGTAAAAGCAATAGCCATTAAAGAAGGATATTTAGATAGTAATGTAGCATATGTTACTTATACAATGCCGAAAAAACTTAATCCTACTAATTATTATGTTAATACAAATAATGCAGTAAAGTATACTAATCTTGGCTCATATAAAGATATAATATATGATGAGACTACTTCTAAATATATTGTTTTAAAAGAAACAAGTATCGATCTATATGACAATAATTTTTCTAATAAACAAACTTTAAATCTTGGA
>JAVBOS010000152.1:0-14129 GCA_031550255.1 Anaeroplasmataceae bacterium
ATATTGTGACGTACTTAATATTTTACCATTTAAGTCTGTTTTAATAATTGCAGTCATTGGTTCATAGTCATAACCGCTATAATCTGCTTGTCCAAATAGATATATATAAATATTAAAACTATCTTTTATGTAAGATAAATAAACTCCTTTGCTGGTAAAATCTATATTTCCCCCCCAGCTGAGACATCTTGTTGCTGCAATCAATTTATTTCCATTAATTGCATTTAGCATACTACTAGCAAGAGTAAAACCTGGTTCTAAAGAAGTTGATATTATGCTACCGAATACCGAGCCAATCGATAAATTTCCGCTTCCCAAAATACTATTACCATTAATAGTTTTAATATTTGTACCACTAACTAAAGCAGCTTGTCTAGTTGTGTCTGTGGGATGCCTATGATTACCTCTTGCCATAGTATTGGTTGAACCTACCGATGCTGTTCCATTCATTAATATGTTTGATAAAGATGCTTCGTATCCTGGAGCTATAGCCGCTAAGTTATTCCATGCAGTGATTCCATTACCTATTTTTAATATATTGTTAGTTGTATCATATCCAGGTTCACCATTAAGTAAAACGGGATTTTTACTAGACCAATTTGCCGCAGTATCTTTTCTTAATTGAAAAGACGCTGTTACTGTTTTTGTTGCCATTTGTAATCACTCCTATGCACCGCCACAATTGATAGTTATTGTATCTTCAGTTGAAATTATTTTTTCTCCGTCTGACAAATCAGTACTTGTTTTTGAAGCAAATCTAGTATCAAATCTTGCATCTGTATAATACTTGTTTGAGCTTCCTTCGGCAATATTATCAGTTGTAAGTGTTATTGCACCTGTTTTTCCATTAACGGATAAAACTAAGTCAGTTGGTGTTTTTAATAAAACCCAGTTGGATATAGTTGAAGCTGGTGACGCTTTCAAAATGTACGTCTTATTTTCATCCGAACGTACTGCTATATCACCACGTTGAGCAACTAATGCAAGCATGGCTGCTTGATTGTCCACCTCATGTATGTCACTAATTGCAAGTGGTGGAATAACTGCATCATCTAATTGACCTGATGCATTTAGTATTGGAATATTTCCAGATGCTGTTCCGATATTTTTAGATGCTGCTGTTCCAGCATCAGTAATTTTCGACAGTGACAAATTCGGAATATCAGTTGCAGTTAAAGCACGTGCTGATGTAACTAATCCTTTTGAGTTAACTGTTAAAACTGTATATGTTCCAGCTGTTGCTCCTGAATCAGCTAGAACTATACTAATTGATGCATCGGCACTTCCATCAAATGATGCTTCTCCTGTAGCGGCTCCTGCTATTTTGATTTTTCTTGGTGTACTTAGTTTTTTCGCTGACTCAGCTACTTCTAGTACAGCGTAAATCAAAGTATTCCATGCAGTCACGCCATCGCCAAATTTAAATTTTCTTGTATCTGATTCGATACCAATTTCACCTTTTCCCAATACTGGGTTTTTACTCGACCAATTTGCTGCTGTATCATTTCTCAATAATAATTGCTTTAATGTTATTTGCTTATTTGCCATATTTTTATCCTCCTATTATAATTGTTTCAATTTCTGAATAGTCGCTTCCGATACAAAAATATTTACCCATTGTTAAATCATAACGATATGTTTTATTTTCGTCGGTTGCGATGTAAATGTTTTTTTCGTTACCCACATTAGGAAATTCATAATGTGTTTGGTAATTCACAATTTCTGCTTTCAAATCTAATATTGAAGGGTAGTTTTTTCCAATTATTTGTTCAGCAGCAATTGTTGATTCTAAAGTTAAATTAAAGATTTGTGATTGCCATAAAAATTCTCCATACTTCAATTCTAGTTGCATATCTAAGTTGCGATGTAAAGTCACGGGTGGTGACATGATATAAGTAATTATAATTACTGAATCAGTATTTTCAACAGCGAGATTAGTTATTATATCAACATATGATAAATCATTGCTTTTTACTTTTAACGATACTTGAAAATTAGATAAGTCTATTTGATTAAATAATCTATCTAATTGAAATGTTAGAATATCAACATTACTATTTCCTTTTACAGATGTCTTAAAATAATTTTGTTCTGGACATTTTCCTTTGAATTTTATAATCATGCTCCACCGCCATCAAAAACAAAAGTATCATCAGACTTCATAACATCAGTTGCATCATATTTACTTTGAATTTCTCCGTTGACTTCTATTACTGTTCCACCTTTTTCAATTGCTTTATTCAAGGCTTCAAGACATTCAGTTGCTGCTTGCTCTGCATTAACTGCAGATTTTTCGGCATTTGTCTTGGCCGCAATTGCGATATCTGTTGCATTTGTTGCTGCAATAACTGCATTATTAGATGCTTCAGATGCGAGTTCAGATTTTTCTTTAGCTAAGTTAGAAGTATCGAGAGCCTCGTTGGCTGTCTTTATAGTTTTATCAACTAATCCTTTCAATTTTTCATAATCTGCTATTGGTTCAATTAATTTTTGTAAGTTTGTGATTGCTCCATTTTCAATTGAAAATGAATATAACGGTAATTCATATACCTTGTTTACTGATTCACTCTCACGTGAAGTAGTATCCTCTTGTTGCAAATTTATACTATCCAATGTGTATGCTGTATAGGCAACAAACTTACAGTTATCATTATCTTCTGGATGATATGTTTCACTGTGTGCTACTACGAAACCAACCATACCATTAGTTAATTTTATTGAAATATTTTCCTCGCCTACAATTTCACTCATGCGACCATTAACACATAACAATCCTGATTCAATTATTACTATTGAACCAAGTGTTTTTGCATTTAACTCTTTACCATACCCCTTGTAGTATCCGCTTGCTTTTGTTTGATCTATAAAACGACTTTTTACTTCCATCGCATATAAATTCGAATTAAATTCAACACATGATTGATACGTTACTGCTTTTATCATTTAATCACCTAACCTTTTATAATCTCAGTTAATAATATTTTTTTAAATCCTAATTTTACTTTAATACTTAATCCTTCAGATGAGTAAGAAATAATTTTTTCACTGATTGGTAAAGTTTTATAAAGCATTCCATTGCTATATAAATCTATTTTTGTATAAATTTCATAGTTTGCAAAATCAATTGGATCTAGTGATGCTGTGTTATCAATTATTATGTTATCTACATATCTTGCATTAGAAAGCTCGTAAACAGCATCAAATTGAGCTTTTGCCAAATATTCATTTTCATATATCTTTTGTACAACTGGATATATCCTATTTGAAATATTGCCATATTCGTTCGATTGAACTATATTATTGGTTTTGTCTAAGTAATAATAGACAGTAGCAATGTCTTTTCCTTCTCTTGGATCAATATACTCATTTCCATCTGCATCTTTTTTTAAAGGTTCATATTTAATGGTTGCAACTGTTTTATTGGTTGTTGTTGAACTAGTTGTTAATTCGTATATAAAATCTTTCAAATTAAGGCTGATATGTGCATAATTTTTAACAAATGTGAAAATAATCGTATTTGTTGATATATCAAATTTACTATTAATCTGATATTCGTAATACTTTAGATATACTTTAAGGAATTTATATGCATTAATACTTTCATATGTATCTTGCAGCGAGCCCAGTATTAAAGTTGTATCTGTATAATCATTAGGTATGATTATTTTAGTTTGAAGGAACGACATTGCGATATCGGTTGTATTAAAAACTAAAGCAGAGATTTTTTTAAATATACCTGATAGAGTTCCATCGAAACTATTTGGCACAGTATAATCAAGTATTATTTCTTGGTTCCATAAACTCTTAAAATCTAAACCTTTTAATGTGATTTTTTTATTATCATCCTTAGATGAGTCATAAAAACAAGCATATTCATAATTGCCATTTTTATCATTTAAGATAAGTATTTTAGATTCCTTTACATCTTCAGTACTTATACCTTCTGCTGTAAATGAATCTAAGTCATATGCTCTTTTTGTCAAGTCGTAAGTAATACCAGTAATATTAGTGATATGTTCACACGTTTGTTTTAATAAAGTTATATACATGTAGTCACACCTAATCCAATAAATAATTTTTAATTGATATATCAATACTGCCTTTATCGCCAATTTGAATATTTGATCCTATTATATAAGTTCCCTGTGGTAGATATAAAAATGTCTGATATAGATGATCGATTAAATCGTATGCGCTTCTTGTTTGTCCGTTTTCTGTAATTAAGACTTGTTTTTTATCTGTTGCGATAAAATTATATATTTGTCCATTTTTACAATTAACTTTCATTTTAATTTGTTGCAATATCTTCTTTGAATTAATATCTTCAATATATATACATATATTTTCTTTAATATCACCAGTTATTTTGATATCAATTGGTACTTCATCAAAAAATAGATTTGTCGCTCTATATTCCTTTTGAAAAACCGTTCCTGAAAATCCAAATGGAAATTTCATTGGAAATATGTTTCCATTATTACCTATATTGTTTTGATGCAATGAAAATGATTGGATATCTTCTTTATACCAATATGTTTGTCGTTCAAATACGAATGTTTCACAGAATATTCCTTCATCATCGATTTCTGACTTAGGTTGAGTCTTTAGAACAACTTGACAATATTTATCAGTAATTTCGTCTTCGTATTGAAGTAATAATTGTTTCATCCCAGTACTAGATAAAAAAGTTACAAACGTTTTATAATTTTTATACCCATTTGATCCATCTGCATTAAAATATATATCGAATGAGATTGTTTCAAACTCTGGTTTAATATTAGCTAAATATTTTCTTTCTGCAGTTTCTTTATAGGTTATATTAAAATTGTTTCCTAAACCTTTAGGGTTAGTAGCAAGAATGCCTTTATCGTTTAGCGAAAATGACATACTTTTATCAATCTTGTGCAAATAAAATTTTCTCACTTACATCAACTCCGCCATCTTTATATTAATTTCATTCATAAGTGCATCGACATCTACTTCAGCGGCATAATTTTGAATTGTAACACTAACATGTTGTGTTGTATTTTTGTTTGAATAATCATAGTTATATGTTGTTGCGTTTGAATTGGTTGTATCAACTGAATCATATACAAATGTTTCACTTTCCATGCTACCAGTTTCAGCTTTTACTATTCCATTTCCAGTATCAATTTTCAAAGTTACCTTATCAATTTTACCAATTGAAACACCTAGCCAACTTAAAGATTTATTTACTCCATCAATTAAACTATTTATTTTATCAATGCACCAATTAACTTTATCCTCTATCCACGAAAGAACTTCGTTTACAAAACCCAGAACACTGTCAAATATTACTTGAACAAAACTTCCAAATTTCTCAAATAGTTTTCCTAGCCAACCTAGTAAACTTCCTAATACCTTTAATGGTATTTGTAATAATTCAAAGTTGATTTTTAGCGGAATTAATGCAACATTGATTAAAGGTACCAATAGGTCCATTAATAATTTAAACATATTAAATAAGGGAGTTAATGAATTAAGCATTATACTTAATTGTGTAGCTAGTAAGTTGCCGAATATATCACCTATTACCCCAAGCATTTCGGCTAGTGGCTTAAATATACTCATTAGTGCATCTAATATTGGTTGTAATACTCCAGATAGCACACCTACTAAATCCATTATTGAATTTTTGAATGCTTCATTTTTAATAAATAAAATTGTCATTAAGGCAGCTATTGCTGCAATAATTAAAACAACTGGATGAGCCGCTAATGCACTGAAACCTTGCATTAATTTTGGCATCATTTTAATTAATCCTGAAGTTGCTGATGTAAGTTTTCCAATCATCATAATTGTTGGACCTAAGGCTGCTACAAGGAGAAGTGCCTTTAAAGCAAATTCTTGTTGGCCTTGTGATAAACTTTCGAACCAGTTTGCTAACTTTTCAAGTTTAGGTACTAATGTATCACTTACTAAAGTTGCCAGTTGCTCCATAATAGGTAGTAAACTTGCACCAATTCGCAATGTTATATTACTTAATTGTGTTTTCAATTTATTCAGTACGTTATCAAAAGCTGCCAACTTCTCAACTTGTTCATTTGTCATTCCTCCAAGTGTATCAAATTCAGATGAATATTCATTAATAGCATCTTTACCAGCGTATATCATCGGTAATACTTCGTTTGCTAGCTTGTCCCCAAGTATTTCATTAGCGGCTGCTAGCATTTGAGTTTCATTTTCCATTTCTGATAAAGCTCCGATTACTGCATATAGCTTTTCATCATCTCCTAGATTAGTTAAATCTAGATTCAGTTGCTGTAACGCATTACTGGCATTGTTACTAATGCCACTAGCAATATCAACACTAGCATTTCTAACCTTTAACATTGATTTATACACATTTTCTTGTGTAACATCTGTTTGAAGTGCTATATAGTTTAGTCTTTGTAATTCCTGGGCCGTAATTTGATATTTTTGAGCTGTAGTTGCCAATTCATCAGCTGTTTCTACTGCTTTTTTACCTGCAGTACTTAATGCTGCAAGACCTCCTACTGCAAGACCTGAAGCAACACTTATTACTTTTCCAGACTTTTCAATGCCTTTTCCTATATTATCAACTTCGTTAGCTAAATTATCGAACTTGAGTTGATTAATTTTTTCTAATTGTTGTTGAAGTTTTAATCCCTCAGTTTCGCTTTTAGCTAATTCTGCTTGTAAACGTCTATACTCAGTTGTGTCTACTGCTCCAATCTTTTCTAAATGTTGAAGTCTTTCAGTTAATACACTTGCATGTTGTGCTGAAAGTTCAATAGCTTCTTGGGCCTTTTTTTGAGCCTTTTGAAATGTTTGATCATCATATTGAAGTTCTAATGCTTTAGATAAAGCACTTAATTCTAATTGAGTATTCTTTGAATCTTTTCTTACTTCACTCATTTGTTGGTTGAATTGTTTTGCATCAGCTGATATTTCAACTGTTATTCCTCTAACACTTCTAGCCATTTTTATTTGCCTCCTTTTAAGAAGGATACTGCTTCTTGACTACTTATTTCTTTAGAATCGTAGCCACGACTCTGGTTAAATTCTCTTTGTTTATTAGCGATTGCTTGCTTCAAGTCATTGATATCTAATATTATAATCATAAGCAATAAATCGTTAAAATGTAATTTTGTTATTAATTCACCTGGTATTTGGTGCTTAATACTGTTCTGCAACATTATAAAACTTCTTGGCACAGACAATGTTGCTTTTTTATTTTTAGAACCTAGTTTATCAGTTAAGTTCTTTAGTTGTTGGCTGTGCTCTATAAGTTTTTTGGTGATGCTGATGCTGAATTTAATACAAGATTAAATACATATCGTATTCTATCAGTTAATTCTTCAAAGCACTTAGCGTTTGACAAATCAAACATTTGCAAAAATGATTTAAAGGTTGATATTTCATCTGCTTCTAATAAACAATAAAGTGCTTTTAATTGTGAGATAGCTGTTGCAATATCAAGTACCTCGTTTGTTTGGATTCTTTCTATATATGCAAATAATGTTTCAGTTGCTGCTTGCACTGGAAAGTTAGCTTCCCATCTTTGTTGAGCAAAAATCGAAGTATCAATTGTAACACTGATATATACTTTTGTTGTTACTATTTCATTTCTTGATTCATCTATGCTAGATGAATACTTTGGCAATGTTGTTTTTAACATTATTGTTCACCTGATGTGCTATTTCCTGTAGAAGTAGTTTCTGTTATACTCTTGAATATAGGTAATACTACTGCTTTTACGAAATCTTCATATCCTGTGTCTCCAGGTACTACAGTTTGTTGCCATACTAATAGTTCATTGCCGTTAGAATCAACATATGGTGTTTTATCGGCATTTAATAGTTTTGTACCCTTAATTGTAATTGGTGTTTCAAAAGTCGATTCATTGATATCATCACCATTTTGATCGTATGATTCATTAGGCCTTTTTGATGTAACATTATAAACCCATGTTTTAGCGACGGTAATTTTTTCATCTTCTCTTAATTCACATGTTTCAAAATATAAAGCATGAGTGATTTGAGATACTTGTTGTACATCCATTAATCCGTTTTGACCGATCATTTTTCTGCCCATTGCTACTTCATAATCATTAGATATATTATTTGTAGTGAATGAACCTGTTTTGCCTTTATCGTTGATAATTTCGGCAATGATTTTACCATCACCTCTAATTATTTTTGATGATGTATTTGCCTCTAATGATATTTTAATTCCAGTGCCGTACGGTACGGGAGTTTTAAATTGACCAGAAGCATCTGAAACTGCATAGTGAATATTTTGAACATTAAATTTAACTAATGTTTTCATTTATTAATTCCTCCATTTCTATTTTTCTAATGTTTTGACTATGGCCTCATAAATTTGATTCTCTGCGGCGTCATAGGCTTCGCGTATATGTGGTTTTCCTTTTTCGCCATATTCAAGCAAATTGGATAATGGTATATCCTTTTTACTTTTCATATTTACTGTTTTGGTATTACCAACATATTTTTTGTCTTTATATTTCGTTTTTATTTCGAATGACTGTGCATAATTTCCTTGATTTTTTGGGGCAGCTTGTTCAACTGCTTCTTTAAAAACGGTTGCTCCTGCAACTAATGCCTCTTGCCTTTTTTCAAATGATTGATGTAAAAAATCCGACACTATATCATCTATTTCTTTTCCAACATCATTTAATGTCATTGATTTATAAATCATTTTCAATACCAACATATCTAAATTCTAAATTAACACCACTATAGGGTGTATCAGAATCATATAAATCGGTCCAATCATTTATTAATCTAAAATTATTAGTTAAAAAGGCTTTTTTAATTTTCTTTATAACTTCATCTAGTTGCTCTGGAGTAACTTTCTCGTCATTGTAGTAGAGATTAATATCTATTCCTTTTTTATTAAGAATTGGTTTTCCATCGCCATACTTTTTAGTTGATTGAAATATTCGATATACAATATAGTAATTTTCATCTTGCTTTTGATTAGTTGCAACTGCATTTATTTTCTTTTTTCTTTGATGAAAGGATAAAATACCATCCTTGATTAAAGCCGCATCTAACGTGGTCTGTATTAATGTTTTTAAATTCATTATTTGCCCACCCATCTTTTAACGCTAAACTCGATTTCTTGATGTTTAGATTCTATGTCATTGACTGATGTGGTTAGTTCATACTTATGTTTATCATCTTCAATTCCATCTTTATAAATAAAGACTTTATGTTCTGATAAAGCTTCGTATGCTTCTTTTACAAATACCATGTTGATATTAGCTCCATCATTGATTCCTTGTTGTTGCTGCATTATGGCATTTGTACCATAGTAGTTATTCCAATAGCAATAAAAGCAATCAGTTAAAATTGGATGTTCAGTTTTATCTGTTCCAATTCTAACTTCAATTTTCTTTGATATTGTCGTTGGTCCAATACCTTCTATATAATTACTTTCTTCGTATGCAAGTTTAATTAATGTACGTCTTTCTTTAACTTTCATATTAGCGCCTCAATTGTGAAATCAATGAAACAATCATTTTATCTTTATTTACTAAATAAATTGGTTGTTTTTTATCACGTGCTTCGCACCACAAAGATTTTATTGTTTTTGCTAAAGCTGATGTTATTTTTTCTTTTTTAACACCAGCTTCAACCATAAACTGTTCTGCTTCTTGTATGAAACCTTTAATTTGTTCTTTTTTGTAGGGATCATTTCCGAAATATCCTAAGTCGTATAAAATTCTATCAGTTTCGTCCATTTATATCCCTCTAGCATTATTCTTTTGGTGTTGTTCCAGTCATTTTTCCATAAACGAAATATCCTGGGGCAGGTCGACCAGCTACCATTAAATGAATTAAGAATGTCTGAATTCTATTAGTACTTATTCCTAAATCATACATTTTTGGTGATGTACCGTGAAAATTCATCTTATAATTTTTTGCATTTCCAATGATGAAGTCACAATCATTTAAGTCTTCACAAATCTCAAATGGAATTTGCACAATTGATTTCAAACCTACTCCATTGTAAATAGGTAATAAATATTGACCTGATTCATCTGTTTTTAAAGATAGTTTCATTGCAAACTTTGGTGATGCATAGATTTTTGCGCCTTTACGTGCACGTTTATCTAATTGTAAATAGTAGTCTGTAATTGTTGCTATTTCTTCTCCATCGGCATAATTTGCTTTGATTGTTTTCGTGTCTTTACATACTCCTAAAATATGTTTGTCAGCACCTGATTCAGTGTAATCTTTTCCATCTCCATAGAAAATATCTTCCGATGTAATAATATCAGTTTCATTTTTTAAATCTGCTAAAATATATTGGCCTAACTCTGCATCAGCTTTTTCTAATAATTCAAGTGTAATACCCACCTTTAATGCATAATTTCCTTCAACTAATGATAGTGAACCGATTTTAACTGATTTAGCACCGGTTTCTTCTTTTTCCTTTACACTCTTACCTTTTGAATATACTTCTAATTCTTTATAAGGATAAATTAATACTCCTCGCTCAAATGTTGGTTTACAATCTTTTAAAAATGGATTTTCAACTGTGTCGATAACTAACAAGTCATACAATACTGTATTTGGAATAAAAATTCCTCCATTGTTAGTACCGTCTGTTCCGTCAGATGCTACTGTATAGTTCTTACTTGTTGACCATGTTGCTTCGCCTAATGCTCTTTTTTCTTGGGCAGTAAACTTAGGTTGATATACTCCTTTTGTCACAGTTGAACGTACCATCTTACCTAAAGCACTAAGGCCAGCGGAACGTAATTCTTCTCTCGTCATTTCGTCAACTTTCTTTTTATTTGCTGGGTTATTTTCTTGACCAAATCTAAACTCTGGAGTATATTCTTCATCTTGTTGATTTAATGATCTTAAATCCTTTTCTAATTCTTCTACCTCTAAGTTTATTTTATTTGTTTCTAACTGAATTTCAGCAAATCTTTTTTCGTCTGCTGTATCTAACTCAGCCATTAATGTTGTTTTTTTACTTCTTAATTCTGCTTGTCTAGCTAAAATTTGTTCTTTTGTCATGTTCTTCCTCCATAAATTTGTATTTTTTCTTTCTTAATTCGAAATCTGAATTATTAATTAGTTTTGCTCTTGCGGTTTTTAAAATTTCTTCCGCTTCCTTTACAGTTGAATCTCTTGCGAATACACTTGTTTGGTCATACGCAGGATCATTCACTACACTTATTTCATATAATCTCTTAATCTTTTTAATTCGCCTAAGTGGCATATCTGTTCCAATATCTATCCATTCATCACCATTTTCATCTACTTCTATGCAAAAACAAAATGACATGTTTCTGATATCTCGTCTTTTAACGGCTGAATAAACACTTGATGAATCTGCATTATTATCGGTATCAATATTTGCATCATATTTTAATCCCGTTTTATCAATAAATAATTCCATCGTATTATCTGGATCACCATCACGATAAGCAGCCATTGGAACACCTAATGTTCGATGATTATGATGTAGAAACACTGTAGTCATATCTGCATCATCTAAAGCATGTGAATCTATTTCTTCGTAGAAATGTTTTCCAATTGGGACTCTTTGTTCAAAAACGATTGCATAACCGCTCAAATATTTTAATTCTTTGTCATTTTTGTTTCTAATCTCAATTGCTGTTTGATGATTGTCGTTAAATCTAACTATTTTACCCTGTGTTTGTTTGTCCATCTGATTTACCTCCCTTCGCTATTTTTTGTAACTGATATTCATTAGCAATGGTGTTTTCAATCCAATTCAGACTAGAACGTTCAGGACCACCATCAGGTTGGTAACCTATTAGTTCTCTTTGCTCTGCTCTATCTAATAATGCTGATGGCATTGCTAATTCAAGTAATCTCATTCTTGTTGCAATTGATAATGATTGAACGCGTCTATCATATGATTTTATCCGTTTACCATCAAGTCGCTCTTCTGGTGTTAGCAATACTACATTAAATGCTTGCGTTAAAGCCAGCAATATATCTTCGATTGTTGTATCGTACCATGCCATAAACTCTTCATCCGTATATTTTCCTAAATAAATTGGCATAGACATATTTTTAGATGCTAATATTTCTTCTCTAATAAACGTTAAAACGTTTTCTGGTATATCCTTAGGATTAATGTTAATTGGCGTGAAATCACTCTCATAATCAGTTGCAACTATTCCATATTTACTATTAATTAGATGATCTTCAAATTCACTTCTAGTTAATTCTTTTTTATCAGCATCTGCAACACTTCGCATTGTTAAGATACCGTTAATTTGCAAACCGGCTTCGATTGATTTCGGAATACTTTCAATAATAACATTCATTGTTTTTAAGTGATTTAAAATATCTTTACCTGCTCCACTGCCTCCATAGAAGGTGTTTGTTGAATACTTGTATCTAATATGAATAATATTGTCATATGGCATATCAAATTCTTGGCCAGAACCATCACTAAATTGGATTCGAAGTTCTTTATCTGTTGAATATATTTTAATGGTTGCCTTTTCGATAATATAAAATGCTTTATATTTACGTACTTCTTTATTTTTAATAAAAGATTTAGTATATTGTGGATAAACAAAGGCATCTTCGTTTTTTAACAATAATCTTGTCAATTTGTAAAAAAAATCATGCGATGTACATAATGGATTCATACGTCCTTCAAATAAATCATTTAATGAATCTTTTTCAATAGATACTTTTTTGCTTTTAGAATCAATTGTTACTAATTGAAATAAACATTTGCTTACTGCTGTTGCTATTCGATGATCACAGGTATCAATGATGTCATATGCATAAATATCTCTATCATCAATTGAAAATAGCGGTCTATTTGCATTAATTATCTTGGAGTTTTGTTGAAATATTGTTTTATTGCCACCATACAAATAATTCATTATGTTTTTTAAACCATTCATGTTTACCTCCTTTTGAGCCTTAGAAAACAAAAAAAGTGGACCTAAAAGCGACGTATTCAAACGCCGGCAATTAGATCCACTTGGGATTCTGGTTAAACCTCATCGCTACTCAAAGGTAGTCTATATTATCGTGAAGTAGTATTTTAGCATACATGCTTATTTTGTTTTCCAATTCAAGTATAGCATATTTTTTTTTGATTGCAATACCCTCTTTATATTTTTTTGATTGATGCTTCTTGACTAATTGTGTACTCTTTTTTACACTTATGACAAAAAAGAACTACGTTCTTTACACCATATCGAACATCATATTTACCAATTATGCAATTATGTATTGGACATCTTATTTCTTTCTCATAGTTTTTATTTGTCATTTAATCACCAATCATTTTATGGAAATCAGTTCGACATTGACGATAGACTGCATATGCTATTATCTTTGTTAACGTTCCATCTATTTTATTTCCTATATACCCTTTTATTTTTTCAGGCATTATTAATCCTTGTGTATTATATTTGACTGCAGTATTTCTTAGGTTCCACTTGCAAATAGGATTCATTTGATAGTTTACATAATGATCCCTTAAATCATATCCTAAGGTGTGCATTGGAGTATTTAATGAATTGAAGTCCATAGGAATACGAACTGGTACATGTTCACCAAATTGTTTTTTTACTTTTTTTGCAAATTCTTTAGCATGCCAATTGTCGTATCCAACACGATATGGACGTATTCCGTATTCTTTAAATATTTCCCATAAATAATCTGCAAGGATAGTGTCCGGTATTTCATTTCCATCAACAATTCTAACATATCCTTCCTCTTTCCATTGAAGATAGTTCTTTTTCTCTTTATTAGCTGGTGAATTTGTTTGTTCAAAATCACCAGCTTTATAACTAGTTACAAAGTACATAGTATGAAAATATTTTTTATTAGGTTCTCCAGGTTTAATAAACATTAGCGATATTGCGGCCAAGTCATTTGTTTCAGCTAAATCTCCACCGGCTATACAATACCAATTTCGGAAATCTTCAAGATTAAATGTTTCGTTACTTTCAACGTCTTTCTCATCTAACCAGGCTAGCGCTGATAACTGTGGTATATTGAATTCTTTTGCTAAAATAAACGCTCTATCTTGTTTACTAGTTTTTGCTTTCTCTAACATTCCTCTTAAATAACTTTTTTTCTTACAAACACCTAAGTTAGGAT
>JAVBOS010000188.1:0-13957 GCA_031550255.1 Anaeroplasmataceae bacterium
TTTCTAATTCTTCAATTACTAACTCTTCTTCTAAAGGCTTTTCTAATTCTTCAATTATTAACTCTTCTTCTAAAGGCTTTTCTAATTCTTCAATTATTAACTCTTCTTCTAAAGGCATTTCTAATTCTTCAATTACTAACTCTTCTGTTAACGGCTTTTCTAATTCTTCATCTATTAACTGTTCCATGATTGGCAATTCAAATTCTTCACTTAATAATTCTTCCGTAATTGGAATCTCAAATTCTTCACTTATCAGCCCTTCTACTAACGGAATTTCTAATTTTTCACCTATTAACTGTTCCGTGATTGGCAATTCAAATTCTTCACTTAATAACTCTTCCGTAATTGGTATCTCAAATTCTTCACTTAATAACTCTTCCGTAATTGGCATCTCAAATTCTTCGCTTATTAGCTCTTCCTCTATTGGCATTTCTACTTTTTTATTAATCAACTCTTCTAGGTCTGGCATATTAATTTCTTCAAAATTCATTTCTTCCATGTCCATCTCATACTGTTCATGTGATAACTGTTCACTTTGAGTAAATTCCCCTTTAGTATATCTTTCTACCAAATTCAAAATATCACTTTTTAAGAATTGCCATTCGTATACATCATCAGAAATATGCATTTTAATTAAAGATTTTAATTCATCCAAATCATTAACTGCAAAACGATTCATTCCGCAAAAACTCAATTTAAAGTTTCCATCACTATATTCTTTGTTTAATAAATATTTCATTTCTAAATCTTTAATACATTCTATAGCTTCTTCTAAATCAGAAATAGAATATGGATATTGAGATTTATTCAAATATCCGAAATACTTTTCAGCCAAAGAAAGATTTTCATCACCAACAAAACATAATATTGGAACATTATGTTTTTGAGACCATTCTCTAGGGTTTTTTGTATTAGTTTTTTCTTGCCATAGAGAAAATAATTCTTTCATTTTTTGATTAAATCTATATAACGTGCTTTGATGCACAACTCTGCCCCAAAAATATTCTTCTTTATGAAATAGACCTTCCGATTCCATTTTAGAAAAGATCTCTTCAATCTCTTCATCATCTAACTCTTCAAAATATTTCTCTTGTATAGCCCATTTAAATACTATTACTTGATTGTTAAAAAATTCCAAAAATACTTCTTTACCTTCATTTAGCATTTCTATTTGATCTTTCATATTAGAATGATCACCGTTTTTAACCATTATCAATGAATATATAGTATTCCCAATTTCAACGTTATAATCAAATATTAAATTAATTGGAATTATAATGGAATTAAGCATTTCTGATACAGGCCCTAGCATTTTTTCTAAATCTGATGTTATTTCAGGTAAATAGCCGTTAATGCTATTTAAATATTGTATTTTTATAAATTCCTCATCTATAATTTTTTTTAGTTTATCTTCATCTATATTTTCAAAGCTTTGATTTAAACTATTTTTTTCTATATAATCTTCTAAATCAATTCCCATTGAATCTAATAGTTCAACAAATTCTGATTTATATTCTTTAATATAGTAAAAAATTCCCGCTTTTAAATTATCCTCATTTAGTATTTCATCAATCTTATCCTTAAGGCCATCTCGCATCTGATATATATTAAAAATATCTTCCATTAACATATTGGATAATCTTTTTGACATCTCAGTGGTACCTGCAATTTCACAATAATAATCCATTACCTGTACAATATCTGCAAAATATTCTTCACCTATGCATTCATTATTTATATAATTTTTAATAGCCCAAAATGGATAAATACTGCTTTCTTTAAGCTTTTTAATACTTTCCATAATGTTTGATGATAAATTATTTTCTACTTCAAAAATATCAAGTTCCATAGACCCTCCTAAATACTTAGCAGCTTTCTCTTTCAACAAAATTCATTGAATATTGGTATATACTATCTGGTTTTAAATCTGAATTAATATCTATAATAATATCTACTGCCCTTTGTCCTAAATTTTTATAGTCATGAGCTGAAGTTGTCAGACTTGGAAAAATATAATGTGCAATAGGTATATCATCAAAGCCTGTAACAGCTATATCATCAGGAACTTTAACATTATTCATTTGACAAACCTTCAAAGCTCCTATTGCAACAATATCATTGATTCCCATAATGGCTGTGGGAATATTTTTATAGGATAACATCTTACTCATAATTTTTGCACCAGATTCGATTGAATATTCTCCACTTACAATATATTCTTTTCTTAGATTAAAATTATATTTTTCTGCTAATTCTAAAAATATCTTTCTTTTTATATCGGTAGGCTCTACACCCGTAATTCCCCCAATTAACGCAACATCCTTATGTCCTTTTTTTGCCAGATAATTAATTATTTCCCTAAATCCATCTTCTTCATTACTTCTAACTTTAAAACAAGATTTTGCTTTATTGCCGCAATTAATCATAACTATTGGTAACTTTTCCGATAATTTATGCAGCTCCTTTAGAAACTTACTTGTTCCCTGAACCTGATCTATCTTCCTGCCCATATATATAATACCATCTACTTGTCTTTCCCTAAGAGTCTGTAAATAGGTTCTTTCATTATTAAGATCATCCATTGAATTACACAAAACTAATGTATATCCTTGTTCCAATGCATGTTTTTCTGCTTCTATAAATATAGACGAATAAAATGGATTTGTTATATCCGGTAATATAAATCCAATCATTTTACTCTGTTTTTTGTATAGACTTCTGGCTAATGCATTAGGTTGAAAGTCATTCTTATCAATGATTGCTTGGACTCTCGACCTTGTTTCTTCAGCTACTTTATCGCTTCCTGTAAGAACCCTTGATACTGTAGCTACTGAAACTCCTGCTTCACTGGCAATATCATATACCGTAATATTTGTTTTTCCCATTATTTTGTCCTTCGTTTTTATTCGTTAAGATATTTATTACAACTTATTCTATCATTATATTATAATTTAAACAAGATGATAAATATAAAAAATTTCAAATAATCTTGGGAATTGGGTGTATTATTCTGTGAAAAGGTTGACACACCTGGCATTCCAATGAGCCTATGGTGCTAACGACCTTTTCACAGCATAATAAACCCACTGAAATACGGATTTTTCTATTACTATATAATTTAGTAGCCAAATTTTTTATGGCTTATCTTTTCTATATATGATATTCCATAGTATAATAAACTAGCCATTGTGCATAGGATTATTATACTCATCATCACCCAATCAAGTTTAAATACCTGACTTCCATAAATTATTAAATATCCAAGACCTGCTTTTGCTGCAAGAAATTCGCCTATTATTACTCCTACTAGTGAAAGTCCTATGTTAACCTTCATTATGCTTATGATAGTTGGGATATTGCTTGGAATAACTACCTTTAGTAAAGCATCTTTTTTGTTGCCACCAAGGGTTTTTATTAGTTTTATTTTGTCTTCTTCAACTTCCATAAAGCCTGTATATAGGTTTATAATGCTTCCAAAAACAGCTACACTGATTGCTACTACTATTATTGTTTTTACATTGTTCCCTAACCAGACTATAAAAACTGGTGCTAATGCACTTTTGGGCAGGCTGTTTAATACTACCAGATAAGGTTCTATTACTTTTGCTATAGAATTGTTCCACCATAATATTATGGATATTAATATGCCTATGAAGATTATTAGAAAAAAGCTTATGAATGTTTCCAGTAGGGTTATATAGGTGTGGTATATTATTTCTCCGCCTTTTAACATGTTGATGAAGCATAGAACTATTCTCTTTGGAGAACTGAAGATAAACTGATTAATTATACTTAAATCTGCCAGTAATTCCCAAGCCGTAATAAAAATGAATAGTATTAAAAATTGATATATTCTGATTAATCTATTTTTTCTGCAATAATTTTTAATAAATTTCTGCCTTTCAAGTGAATCATTTAGAAATTTATTATTTAAACTTTTCCTCATCATCTCCATTTAGCTCCTTCCATAATTGGTTAAAATAATCTTTAAATTCAGGAGCAGTTCTCGCCTTAAAAGGTGTTTTATCTTCTATGCTAAGTTTTACATCTATTATAGATTTAATTGTTCCGGGTCTTTTTGAAAGTACTATAATTCTGTCGGCTACACTAATTGCCTCGGCGAAATACTTAAAAAACCCTATTGGTGTAAACCTATATAAAATAAAGGAATATTAACATCTTAGGGTCTATTTTATAAAGAAACGAGTAATAAAATCTACTTTTAACTATAAACTTTAATAAGTAAAAGTTAGGGGTAAATTATGGAAAAGAAGATGGATGGTAAAATTATTTTACCAAAAGAAACTCAAATAAAGATGATGAATTTTTTTTTAAAAACATCTATTCCCAGAAAAAAAAGTGAAACCATAAAATTTTTGTCTAATAAAAAAAGGTTAGGTGAAAATTATGATGAAACAACAAAATGAAACAAACACATTACTCAATCTAAAAAAATCAAAGAAACCAAGAGAAAAAAAAGATAATTCAAATAATGTTTTTGAATTTGACGAAACAAATGTAGGTATCTATGTAAGGGTTTCCACAGAAGAACAAGCCAAAGAGGGTTTTTCAGTTAGAGCACAAATTGAAAAATTAAGTAATTATGCTAGTATTATGGGTTGGAAAATACATAAAATATATGCTGATGATGGTATTAGTGGTAAAAATATTACTGATAGACCACAAATCAATGAATTATTAAAAGATATTGCTTCAAAAAAAGTTAATACAGTACTAGTATTTAAAGTAGACAGATTAACAAGAAGTACAAAGGACTTAATTGAGCTAATCGAATTTTTTAATGAACATTATTGTAACTTCTCTTCATTAATGGAAAGTATTGATACAAAAACAGCTTCTGGAAGAATGTTTTTAAAAATTATTGGGATATTTGCGGAGTTCGAGCGTGAGAATATAATTGAAAGAGTAAAGGTTGGATTTGAGCGAAAAGTTCGTGAGGGTTACTCCTTGTGTACTTATACTCCAAGTTATGGTTATGATAGAGAAGTAGGTGAAAAAGTTCAACGCATAAATCCTGATGAAGCAAAAATAGTACAGGAAATATTTAATGCATATACAAGTGAAAATAAATCAATGCATAGAATAGCAATAGAACTTAATTTACGTAAAATACCAACCAAATTAAATAGTATATGGACTGGAAAAACTATTAAATTAATTCTTACAAATCCATCTTATATAGGAAAGGTTAGATATTGCATTAATGATGAATCACGATATTTTGAAGCAGATGGTAAGCATGATGGTATTATATCAACCGATACATATGAGGCTGCACAAGTAAAACTTTCTAAAATTGAAAAAAAATTAAGGACAAAAAGACCATCCGAAAATAACTTTTTCGCTGGAACAGTATATTGTGGAATTTGTGGTCGAAGACTAGCAACTCATGGAACCTATGGTAAATTAAGAGATGGTACAAAAATTTTATGGGGAATGTACCGTTGTATTAATAAAATGTATAGTGGCTGTAATGCTAAAGATATGTCTCATAAAAAATTAGAAGAAGCATTCTTAAAATACATATATAATATCCAAGAATTTGATATTATTGATGAAATAGATATTGTAGAATCTGTGAAAAAAGAAAAAAATATCGAACTAATAGATGCATATAATGAAAAACTAGCAAAACTTGAAAAAAAAGAAAAAGAAATAATGAAATTATATGTTTCTGCCACTCTTAACTTTGATGAATATTCAAAAATGACTAAATTAATAAAGGATGATATATATAGTATTAAAAATGAGTTATCAAAATTAGAAGTTACAGAAGAAAAAGAAAGCGATTCTATATGTAAAAATGATATAATTTTGAACATTAAAGAAAACTGGCAATACTTAACTAATCAAGAAAAATTAAATTTTTTAACGGATTTTGTTAAGAAAATCGTTGCATGTAATGAGGTTGTAGAGGGAAAAGTACATGGTAATGTAGTAATCAAAGAGGTAATATTTTATAATGATTAAGCTTTATCTATGTTAATCAAAAGAATTTTTAGAACGAAAAAGAACTATTCAAATTAAGTAAATTGAATAGTTCTTTTTTTATTATTTTAGATACATAAGTAACTTATTTATAAATCTCATACCAATTAAAAAGTTAATATCTTTAATTCCTTTTGTATAAGCTGTGATAGGATTAAGTAGCTTATCCATTGTCTCATCATCTGTAACTTCCAATATATTTTTAACTAATTCTGTTAAAAGTTTATCTTCTTCGTGTTCAATATCTAATGTTTCTAAGCTTTTTAATTTTAATAATAAATTTTCTGCTATGTAATCTAGTTCCATGTCTGAAAATTCTTTACTTTTAAAAGTATCCATTTTAATCTCCTTGTCTTAGTTGAATAATTTATCAAGTTTAGGGTAAAAATTGTTTATGTAACTTATTTTCGCAAAGTATTTAGCTTTACGAAATTTTTTTAATAAATATTTATGATATTTATAACTTATATTTTTAGTTTTTTCATTTCTTTCTTCTTAAACTCAGGGGATATGTGCAAATAAGTATCCATTGTTATTTGCGTATTAGAATGACCTAAAAAAATAGATAATGTTTTAATATCTATTCCACTTTCTAAGCACCTTGTAGCAAACGTATGCCTTAGTACATGAAATTTTGTAGTCTTAATACCACATGCTTTTAAAACCCTCTTAAAATGGTTTTCATAGCTTCTAGGCTCAATATAAAACTCTTGGTTGGTTAGAATATAATTATTATCTAATCCATGCATTTTTTTAATAACTTTTAGTATTTCCTCATTGATTGGTATTTCTCTAATGGAATTACTTGACTTAGGGGTATCAATAATTACTATTGTTTTCTTATTTATTGATTTATCAAAATTTTTAACTCTCTGAACAGTCTTACTTATTTCAAACATACTACTTTCAAAATTTATGTTTTCCCATGTTAAAGCACATATTTCACCTATCCTTAAGCCTGTATAAAAAGTAATTAATAAACCAAGATTTTTATAACTAATATTTTTAATTAAATAATCCTTTAGAACTGAATATTCCAAGGGATTTAATACTTTTATAGTCTTATTAATTTTTATAGGTTTTCTAATTTTAAAGTCCTTATCTATTATTTTTCTTTGATAAAAATAATGTATAAGCATATTAAGAACCATTACAATATTTTGAACATATTTTGGTGAACATACCAATGTTTTTCCTTTGATATACTCGTTCAAATAGTTTTTATTTATATTATCAATAGTTTCTATATCTTTTACTAATTGCTCAATAATTCTACTATAGGTTGAAAGAGTTGAAGTTTTCACGTTGTACTTTTTATGGTTTAACCATTCTTCCATTAGATTATTTAAATTTACTTCCATATCTACCTTCTTACCTCTGAAATTATTGACATTAAGCCAACAATTTGTTATAATTTCTGTAAGCTAAATACTTTGCGAAATTATTATCTGACTTTTTATATTATATCAGAGAGTAATGTGACATTACAAGTGTTTGGAGAGTGAAAGGAAAATAAGCATGACAACTAATTATAATATCAAAGTTTTGGATGAATTAGAAAAGATTAAAACTAAGATAAAAGAATATTTAAAAGATGGATTTAAAATTTCAATTGAAGATAAGAGGATTATTGTTAAATATAAAAATCGTAAATATTTAATTGAAATAACCAAAGAAAAAAATAACTTTTATTGGAAAGTTACTCCTTTTTGTGCTTCATATTTTACTACTAACATAGAAAATACTAACAGTTTTGATATTACCTTATTTGCAATACAAGAAAATGACTTATTTAGAAAAGAAAATTGCATAATACTAAAAAATGAATAGTGAACAAAAAATAGTTCACTATTCATTTTTAATTCTTATTCTCACTTTCATAAAATTTTTGAGTGGTGGATTTTTTAAAGATTCATTATGAAAATAGTATACTCCATTATGTTGAATCTTTCCGCTATACCATTCTTCATCTTCTTTACAATAAAGTTCCAAGGGGTAGCCACATGTAATTTCATCACCATTTATATTAAAGCGTTTATTAGGTTGCTCTATTAAATATCCCTCATAAGTAGGTAAACTAAAATATTCAATAGTTTCTATAGCACTTTCAATATCAATAAATAAGTTATCAAATATATTGTAGGCTATATTGTCTTCAAAGTTATCAATATGTTGTATTCTATCAATTAGGTCTCTACATTCGTTTAAAGTTGATTTCATCTTTGTAACTGCAATTAAATAGTTATTATCCATAATTACCTCCATACTAAATAGTACGACAGAAATTAAGAAAATATGAAATGAAAAAACATTTAAATAGCAAAAAACAAATATTTTATTTATATTTTTCGATTTTCCCTCATTTATAAAGCTTAAATTAAATATTCCTTGCTAATTATTAGTTATAATTGATATGGGGTTAACTTACTAAAATTCATCATCATCATTAAGTATTAATTTTAATGTACCTGTAACAAAGACTGTATCACCGATTTTATAATTAACTTTTTCTTCAAATTCTATTAGCATTTCTTCATCTGTTATAGAAGAAAAGGCATAAACAGAATATTTATCTACTACTCTACTTACTTTTATTGTGGCTTCAATATATGGAGATGGTATGTTTTCTTTTGTCTGCTGATGATGAAGTTCTCCTGTCACTTTTGGGGAATTTCGTAAATAAATAATGGTAAGTCGCCCTTTTAATAAATCCCCTTTTTTTCTTTTTTTTGAGTTTTCTCCACTCTCTAGGCATTCATCATATTCTATAAAGTATACTATTACTCTCTTTTTGGAGATTATTTCAAAAATTATAGCAGTCCTTTCCCATAAGTCTGAATAAAGTTCATCTATTATATATTCTTTCATTTTAACTCCTTTTATTTCAATTTATTAAATGAATTAGTATTACTAGGCATCATGGATTGTAATTTTTTACCATTTACAATTACTACAACCCCTTTTTCAAAAGTATCTGCACCATCAACATAGTAAATAATTTTACCATTTACATTTCTTAATTTTCCACTTTTTTTAGCTTTGGCGATAACATTTTCTGCTTCTAAAGTAAAATTTTCAAATCCTTCTAAGGAATTACTAAAAAATCCACTTTTTACTCCAAGCCTTTCTTCTAATGATAGTATTCTTTTTGGATCTGTATCCCAAAAATCCGAAAAATGCTTTATTCCTTGATTAATTCCATCTTTCGATACTCCCCATTTTTTACTGGCTTTACTTTTAAGTATCGAATCTCTAATTCCTTGCTTAGCTAAATTGTCTACACTGTCAGCATTCTTAGTAAAAGCCTTTAAAATTCCCTTATAATTTTTAGAATGTTTACCAACTTTCAAAAAATTAGTAAATGGAATTAAGAAAAAAGCATTTTCAACAGCGTCTAAATATTCGCCTTTTTCTAAAGCTAAATAGATATTAGTTAAGTCTGCTCCATCACCAACAACTGGTAATAAGCTAAAGGCATCTAATAAGGCTTTCTTTTCTTCATAGGTAACTAATTCAGGGTTATAATTAGGGTCTTTTTGAGGACACGCATAAGTTTCACAATATCCCCAAACTGAATAGTTATGTTTTTCTTTAACTGTTTTTGTTTTGGTAAATTCATCTAAACATTTTCCACATTCACAATACCTTAAATTTTCATATATGTCTAATGTATGTGTGGTTTTGTTTGATTCTTTATATATAACCAAACTTTTATAATATTTTAGTTTATGCTCATGATTTTTAGTATTATTTACTTTATTTCCAACATAATCATTAGATTGTCCACAATATATACAATTATTAAAACTATCATAAGTATGTAATTCTGTCTTACTATTTTTTAATGTTGATGGAATTATTATTTGTGAACAACTACAATAGCCATTAGGGTTATAATCATTTTTTGTATGTTTATTTGAATCCACCTTTATATAAGTTGACGGTACTTCTTTATATGTAATATTATTGTAATCATGTTGATGTGTAAATCCACATAGGGTACATGTTAAATTAGAATCAAATTGATGAAATTCATATAAAGTATTACTAACACTTCCAATTTTGACTTTTTCACCGCAAATACAAAATTCATCACCTAAATAATTAGTAATCTTATGGCGACTATCCCCGATTATTTTTTCATACTTAGTATAAGGAAGTCCACACATAGAAGCTTCATGAATATGTTTTGGTTCTCCACAATAAATACAGATATTTGAATCATTAAAGGTATGTGGTTCTGAATAAGAATTAGTCGCATTTGAGGAAACTATTATTTGTGAACAACTACAATAACCATTGCCACTATAATCAGTTCTTGTATGATTATTAATATCTAATCTTGTATAGCTTGATGGAACTTCCTTATATGTAACGTTATTATAGTCATGTTGATGGGTAAATCCACATAATGTACATGTTAAATTAGAATCGAATTGATGATATTCATATAAAGTATTAATACGGTTGCCTGTTTTGACCTTTTCTCCACAACTACAAAATTCATCACCTGAATAATAAGCACTTTTATGGCGACTATCTCCAATTATTTTAGTATATATAGTATAGGGTAGTCCACACATAATAGCTTTATGAAAATGTAGATTATCTTCAAAGATAAAGGTTCCACCTGATAATTTATACCAAATATTTCCATAACTATTTTTATACTTACCTGTAAGGGTTACTGTTGTACCTTTTGGATAGTAGGTTACTTTATCTGAATTAGTGCTTGCTCCTTTTCTTGATGTGACATCATTTTCAGTTGTAACTACTAAATTAATATCCTCAATCTTCTTGTATCCTCCATCTCCACATTTACAAACACCATAATTATTAAAAGAATGTTTATGCCATGGTAAGGCTGCTTGTGCGGATTCAATTGGTAACGAACTAAAAATTAAAAGGGTACATAAAAACAATATAAATATTTTTTTTATTCTTGTTGTAGGTTGCATGATGTTTGTCTCCTTTGTTGTTATATTTAAATGGTTACTATTTAATTATAGGATATATTTACCATATTATCAATACATTATTTGACATTTTCACAAATAATTACACAATGTTTTAAAGTTTTATAACATTATCTTTCGATATTGTTACTATTATATTTTAAAATAAATTGAATATTTATTTGTTGTTCTACTTATAAATGCCCACAATATTTATATAAATATAGAGTGTAACCAAGGTGTAACTTAATTTTAAAATAAAGATATATGGTTACACCTTATAAAATAGTTTTTAATCAATGTTTATAAGGATATTTAAGCTAATATATAATTATAAGATAATGGATAATATAATAATATTATTATATTATGTATGAAATATCAGTAACCTTATGAGTTGTAGGGCATATAATAAATGAGGAGGCATGGTTGTAATGATATATAATATATTGAATGATTATAGGGTTTATCTTGAGGATTTTTTACGGCATGAAACGGCTCGAACGTACCATAATAGGCTCGAATTTTTACTCAATGGGCAAGATATTATAAATACAATGGAAAACCTTGATATTTCAATAATATTAAACAACCTTTCTAAAATAAAATATAAAAATAACTTTTCACAAGCTAAAAATGCTTTTTTTTATTTTCTTAAGTTCCAAAATATTAGTCTAAGTGATGAACAATTAAAAATAGTAAAACAAATGCAAGATAACACTAGAAAAAAATATAAAAGGATAGAAAGTATTAATTTTAATGATATTGATAAAAAAATAAAGCATTTAAGAAATAAAAAGCTCAAATTAAGTTATCAAACCATGCTTAAAACTGGTTTAAGGGTTTTTGAACTTGCTCAAATTAGACCATGTGATACTTTGATATCTGATGATTTAATATGCCTTTATTTTACTGGTAAAGGTGGGAATAAGGAAGATGTAAGTATAGTTAAGAAAGATAATATGCCTTTATATAATGATTTATTAGAATTAATTAATAGTACTAAACAAGACCACAAAGTATTCTATTCGGCTATTTACTTACAAAAAGAAGCTAAAACATTAGGTTTTAAATGTCATGATTTAAGAAGGATTTTTGCGAAAATAGAATACAAAAAGACTAAATCTAAAAATGAGGTTAGAAAAAAACTAAGGCATTCAAACATAATAAATACGGATATTTATTTAAAAAGCAAAATAAATTTGTAAAGGAGGATTTTAATTGATTTTATTAGAACTTGTTATTAAAGAATATCTATCAATTATTAGTTTGTTAGAAGAAAGTCAACCTATTGAAAACAACCGAATTACTATTGATAAAGAATATTTTAAGAAACTATTAGAAAAGTATCAATATATGAAATTTAGTGATAAAACTAGGATTTATAAGGATTTAAATTTAATTATCCATGATAAGAATAACTATACTATGCCTTGTAAAGATTTAAAGAGTAAGAAAACGATTAGAAAGGTTGTAATTAATTATAATGCTTATAAAACTTTAAAACATCTATTTGAAACTATTGTTGATTAAAAGGAGTGTGTTATTAATGGAAAATAAAAAAGTTTAAGACCAATTATCTTATAAAATTAGTTATGCCATATTTTCAGTTATAGGCACTATTATTGGTTGTTTTTTTAGGTTTTTATATTATAATGTTCTCTTAGGTAGAAGTATTTTTTTATTTCTTATTTTTGGATTATTAGGTACACTTTCAACTGTCTTGCTTGTTTTATATACTGATACTACAACTATAGTAACAATTGTTATATTACTTGTTATATCTTTAGGTTTACACCAATATAAAAAAGAATTACCTTTTAGAAAAAAAATAAAATTATACAACACCATGTTTGAAGAAATAAAGCTTTATTCAAAAAATAAAGAGTTACCTATTTTTTTAGAAGAAGATGTTATTTCTGACTATGTTATAGCAATAAGTTTTAAAACTCTAAATACTTTATCAGATTTTTATAGTAGAAAAGACCTTATGGAAGTATATATTAATAAAAAAATTATTGATATAAGGCAAGATAAAGAAGATAATCAAATAATATACATATTGATTCAAGAAAAGCCTTTACCTGAAAGTATTACCTTTGATGACGCTTATGTTGATATGGAAGATAATTTATTAAATATTGGTGTTGGTTACTATGGTATAGTTTCTTTGAATTTGGAAAAATATCCTCATGTTTTTATTGCTGGTGAAACTGGAAGTGGTAAATCTAATATATTAAAATGTATGATTTATCAATCTTTAGTTAAAGAATATGATGTAATATTGATTGATTTTAAAAGAGGTGTCTCTTTTTCAAGTTTTAGTGATGTTGTAAATATTTATTATGATTATGTATCAGCAAAACAAGTACTTGAAGAGATGGTTATTGAAACTAATAAGAGACTTGATTTATTTAGAAAATACAGAGTTGATAATATAAATGATTATAATAATCTACGTATTAGTACTTTAAATCGTAAGATAGTTTTTATTGATGAATTAGCAGAGTTATTAAAAACAAGGGATAAGGAATTATCTAATAGTCTATATGATAGTATTGAGACTTTAACTAGACTTAGTAGGGCGGTTGGAATACACTTAATTATGGGTATTCAAAGACCAGATAGTACTATTATTAATGGTCAAATAAAAAACAATGTATCGTTTAGAATATGTGGCAGATTTGTTGATAAGGAACCAAGTAGGATTATGTTAGCAACTGACATGGCTAGTAATTTACCAAATATTAAGGGGCGATTTCTTGTTAAGGGGAATGATTTAGAAGAAGTACAATGCTTTTATTATACTGATAGAAGTATGAGTGAGTTTAATAATAAGGATAATTTATATAAAGAAAATGATGAATATTTTAATTTTGATTATATTGAAACTGAATCAATATCAGTGTTTGAAAATGCAGTTGATGAAGAAACTACACAAATGAAAGAAGATAAAAAGGAAGATATAAAAATATCAAATGAATTAATTTTTG